>JBILUT010000264.1:0-3345 GCA_044370875.1 Polaromonas sp.
GGCCTGTTCAAAAGACGGGCCAAGCCCTCGAGGAGATTCATCCATGAACGCCCCCCTGCCCAGCCACATGCTGCCCGACATTGCCCAGCGCGAAACGCCTGCGGCGCTCATTGATGCACTCAAAGCGTATTTCGGGGAGCGCTGCTCCACCGCCCTGGCGGTGCGCGAGCAGCATGGTCGAGATGAATCATCCTTTATCGTGCCGCCACCGGCTGCCGTGGTGTTTGCCGAAAGCAGCGCCGATGTGGCGCGGGTGCTGTCCCTGTGCAATGAGCATGCGGTACCGGTGATCCCGTTTGGCGCGGGCTCGTCCCTCGAGGGTCACCTGCTGGCCATCCAGGGCGGCATCAGCCTGGACGTCAGCCGCATGAACCAGGTCCTGTCCATCGATGCGGACGACCTGACGGTGACGGTGCAGCCGGGCGTGACCCGCAAGCAGCTCAACGAGGCGATCAAACACACCGGTCTGTTTTTTCCGATCGATCCAGGGGCCGATGCCAGCATCGGCGGCATGTGTGCCACCCGCGCCAGCGGGACCAACGCGGTGCGCTACGGCACCATGCGCGAAAACGTGCTGGCACTGGAGGTGGTCACCGCGGACGGTCAGATCATGCGCACCGGCACCCGTGCGCGCAAATCGAGCGCAGGCTACGACCTGACCCGGCTGATGGTGGGCAGCGAGGGCACGCTGGGCGTGATCACCGAAGTAACGCTGCGCATCTATCCCCTGCCGGAAGCCATCTCGGCAGCGATCTGTTTTTTTCCGGGCATCGAAGAGGCGGTTCACACCACCATCGACATCATTCAGTTGGGCATTCCAATTGCGAGGGTGGAGCTGGTCGATGGGCCGACGGTGGGCATGTTCAACCGCCATTCCAAGTTGTCGCTGCGCGAAGAGCCGATGCTGCTGATGGAATTTCACGGCTCGCCGGCCAGCGTCAAAGAGCAGGCCGAGCAAGTGGAGGAGATCGCCCGCGAACGCGGCGGCCAAGCCTTTGAGTGGGCCACCACCCCCGAAGAGCGCACGCGGCTGTGGACGGCCCGGCACAACGCCTACTTTGCCGCGCTGCAGTCACGCCCCGGGTGCCGCGCGATTTCAACCGATGTCTGTGTGCCAATTTCTCGCCTGGCCGACTGCATTTTGGCCTCGGCCCAAGAGGCGCGGGACAGCGGCATCGCCCACTTCTTGGTTGGCCATGTGGGCGACGGCAATTTTCATTTCGGCTATCTGATCGACCCGCACAGCCAGGCAGAGCGCGAGCTGGCCGAATCGCTCAATGACAAGATGGTGCGACGCGCTCAGAGCATGGGCGGCACCTGCACCGGCGAGCACGGCATCGGTATGCACAAGATGGGCTTTCTCAAAGAGGAAGCCGGGGACCAGGCGCTGGACTGGATGCGCGCTATCAAGCGCACGCTGGATCCGAAAAACATCCTCAACCCGGGCAAGATCTTCTACCTGTGAGGCTGCGCCCAGCCCAGTGGGCCCGCACCGGTTAGTTCTCGCCCCAGACCTCTTGCGCGGTCTCGATCACCAGGCGCAGCTTGTCGCGCTGCGCTTGCACGGCAATGTTGTTGCCGTGCACGGTGCTGGAGAAGCCGCACTGGGGTGACAAGGCCAACTGCTCCAGGGGCGCGTAACGGGCGGCCTCGTCGATGCGCCGCTTGAGTGTGTCCTTGGTCTCAAGTTCGCCAAACTTGGTAGTGACCAACCCCAGGACCACCATCTTGCCCTTGGCCAGATAACGCAGCGGCCGGAAGTCGCCGCTGCGATCGTCGTCGTATTCCAGAAAGTAGGCGTCGATGTCCATTTCGGACAGCAAGGCCTCAGCGACCGGCTCGTAATTGCCTGCCGCCGCGTGGGTGCTCTTGAAGTTGCCGCGGCACAAGTGCATGGCCAGGGTCATGCCCGCCGGCTTTTGTGCCACCACTTTGTTGATGAAGGCCGCGTAGCGGTGAGGCAGTTCGTTGGGGTCGTCCCCGCGCTGCCGGGCGGCCTCGCGCATCTTCTCGTCGCACAGATAAGCCAGATTGGTGTCGTCCATCTGTACATAGGTGCAGCCTGCAGCCGCCAGGGCCCGCAGCTCGTCGCCGTAAGCGCGGGCGACATCGTCGTAAAACACCGGATCGAGTTCTGGATAAGCCTGGCGGCTGATGCCCGCGCGACCGCCCCGGAAATGCAGCATGGTGGGCGAAGGAATGGTGACCTTGGGCGTCATGCCGGCAGCCACCTGGCTCTTGAGGTACTCGAAGTCGGCCAGCTGAATATTGCGCGGATGCGTGACTTTGTCATTGACCCGAATCACCGGTGGGGCCAGGTGGGTGGTGCCATCGGGCTGCAGCACCGACATCGGCAGCTCGGTGACCACGCCGCCGAGCTGCTCGAGAAAGTCGATATGGAAATAGGTGCGGCGAAACTCGCCGTCCGTGATGGCCTTCAGACCCACCTCTTGCTGAAAGTGCACGATCTCAGTGATGGCGCGGTCTTCTACTTCGCGCAACTGCTGAGCGCTGATCTGGCCCTTGGCCTTCTGTTCACGAGCCTCCAGCAAGTAGGCCGGGCGCAGAAAACTTCCGACATGGTCGTAGCGGGCAGGCAAATGGGCCGTCATGACACTCTCCGTTGTTGGGATAACCCTGGGATCGTAGCGCAGCACCCCCCGGACCACCATGAGGGCACACCCGTATGGGGCCAGGCACATGCCCGCTGTCTGCACAGGCCACCACAGCGCTCGATCTTTGCGCTGAAGTAAAAACCATCTAACCGTAGGCGGATGGCGGTCATCGGGCGGCCTTTACACGGACGCCACCTACAATCGCGACGGTGTCGGGAGCAGAAGAGCGCAGGGCCTCGACAACCAACTCGCAGGAGATCCCATGTCCACCCCATCGGCTGACGACAAGAACAACAAACGCGAGAGCCTTCGGCATGCCGCACTGGCCTACCACGAGCTACCAACGCCCGGCAAGCTGGCCATCACCGCCACCAAACAACTGCTGAACCAACGCGATCTGGCGCTGGCCTATTCACCGGGCGTGGCGGCCCCTTGCGAGGAAATCGTCAAGGACCCCAACAACGCGTTCAGGTACACCGGTCGCGGCAATCTGGTGGCCGTCATCACCAATGGCACGGCGGTGCTGGGTCTGGGCAACATCGGCCCCCTGGCCTCCAAACCGGTGATGGAAGGCAAGGCGGTCCTGTTCAAGAAATTTGCCGCAGTCGATGTGTTTGACATCGAGATCAATGAGCAGGATCCAGCGCGGCTGGTTGAGGTGATCGCAGCCCTGGAGCCCACCTTCTGTGCCATCAACCTGGAAGACCTCAAGTCGCCCGACTGCTTCTAC
>JBILUT010000265.1:0-3343 GCA_044370875.1 Polaromonas sp.
TCTCGGGTGTGGATCTGAAATTCAAGCATGGTCGGTCAGTGGCCGTGGGTGGGCTCGGTCGCAGGGGGCGGACTCTGGCGCTCAAGCAGCATCGAGTCACCGTAGCTGAAGAAGCGATAGCGCTGGACCACCGCATGTCGGTACAGCGCCATGATGTGCGCGTGACCGGCGAAGGCACTGACCAACATCATCAGGGTGCTGCGGGGCAGGTGAAAGTTGGTGATGAGCAGGTCGACCACCTTGAAGTCAAAACCCGGCGTGATGAAGATATTGGTGTCTTTGTAGTCCGGGCCAAAGCGGGCCGCCGATTCGAGCGCCCGCACCGTGGTCGTGCCCACCGCCAGCACCCGGCCGCCGCGGGCCTTGCAGCGGGCAATGGCCGCGTGGGTGACTTCGGGCACTTCAAAGCGCTCGTGGTGCATCACATGGTCGCTGATGCGATCGGCCTTGACCGGCTGAAAGGTGCCGGCCCCCACATGCAGGGTGATGTGGCTGCGTTCGATGCCGCGTTCTTCCAACGCATCGAGAACGCCTTGATCAAAGTGCAGGGCGGCGGTGGGTGCGGCCACCGCGCCGGGCTTTGCCGCAAACACGGTCTGGTACCGACGCTCGTCATCGGGGGTGTCGTCGTGCGCAATGTAGGGCGGCAGTGGCACATGCCCGTGCGCTGCCATCAGCGCATAGGGATCGGCACTGAAATCCAGCCGATAGAGGGGTCCGTTTTCGTCGGGCCAGCGACCGAGCACCCGAGCGGTAAAGCCACCGTCCATGTAAAGGGTGGAGCCGGTCGGGGCCTTCTTGCTCACCTTCATGTGAGCGGCCACCGTGTGGCCTTCGAGCACGCGCTCGACCAGCAGCTCCAGGCGGCCGCCGGTTTCCTTGCGGCCAAACAGGCGGGCCTTGACCACCTGGGTGTCGTTGAAGACCAGCAGGTCCCCTTTTTGCAGAAGCTCGGGTAGATCCCGGAAGGTGCGGTCGGCAGCGGGAGCGGCTCGGCCATCGAGCAGGCGCGAGGCCGAGCGTTGGGCGGCCGGGTGCTGCGCGATCAGGTCCTCGGGAAGCTGGAAATCGAAGTCATCGACCGTCCAGTCGGGGGAGGCATCAGCGCCGGCGCGGGAATTGTTTGTCATGACGCTTGAGGGCCGAACGGGCCCGTTCCAAGAAAGGTGGGGGATTGTGTCATGCCTGGCGGGCTTGTTGCGCCTTGGTTCACCTCGTTCAGGCGTGCTCTGGGACGGCTGCGCGATGGGCAAGGCAAAATCCTTGTGCATGTCATCGGACGCTTCCCTCGTAAGCGCGCGCAGTGCTTCGTCGCCCGCTCAAAAGGCCCTGCAAAAGCTTGGCCTCAAGCATGACGCTGACCTGGCCTTGCACCTGCCGCTGCGCTACGAGGATGAGACGCGCATCACCCGATTGGCTGATGCCCGGGTCGGTGAGATGACGCAGATTGAGGCGCGGGTGTCGCGCAGCGAAGTCACCTTCAGGCCGCGTCGTCAGCTGCGGGTGGAGGTCGACGACGGCACCGATCGCTGCGTGCTGCGCTTCCTCAATTTTTATCCCAGTCACCAGAAGACGCTGAGCGAAGGCGCCGCGGTGCGGGTGCGGGGCGAGCTGCGCGGCGGTTTGCTGGGCTGGGAGATGGTGCATCCGAGCTTCAAGCTCGCTGGCGGGCCGCTGCCCCAGACGCTCACGCCGGTCTACCCCACCGTGGCCCAGTTGCCGCAGACCTACCTGCGCAAGGCGGTGCTCGGCGGCCTGGCGCGGGCGGATTTGTCAGAGACCCTTCCACCGGGAGCTTGGCCCACTTCGCGCGGGCGGGCCTGGACCTTGCGCCAGGCTTTGGAGCTGCTGCACCAGCCGGGTCCTCAGGTCAGTCTGGCCGAGCTGGAAGACCGCAGTCACCCGGCCTGGCAGCGCCTGAAGGCCGAGGAGTTGCTGGCTCAACAACTGACGCAGTTGCAGGCGCGACGTGCGCGCGACGCCATGCGGGCGCCGGCCCTGCAAGCCCGGTTGCAGGCGGATCAGGCCGAGGGCCTGCGCCCACGGTTGTTGCGGTCCTTGCCTTTTGAGCTGACTGAGGCGCAGCGTCGGGTGGACGCACAGATCACGGCCGATCTGCGGCGCGATCAGCCCATGCATCGCTTGCTGCAAGGCGATGTGGGGTCGGGCAAGACGGTGGTCGCTGCCTTGGCGGCGCTGCACTGTATCGAGGCCGGCTGGCAGTGTGTGTTGATGGCGCCCACTGAGATCCTGGCCGAGCAGCATTTCGGCAAGCTGGTGAGCTGGCTGGAGCCCCTGGGGGTGCAGACGGCCTGGCTGACCGGCAGCCAGAAGGTGACCGAGCGACGCCGGGCGATGGCAGCTATCGAGTCCGGGCAGGCTGCGCTGGTGGTGGGCACCCATGCGGTCATTCAAGACAAGGTGCAAGTCCATCGCCTGGGCTTGGTCATCATTGACGAGCAGCATCGCTTCGGGGTGGCCCAACGCCTGGCCTTGCGCAGCAAGATGGCCCAGGACGAGGCCGGCCGCACCTTGGAGCCCCACCTGCTGATGATGTCGGCTACACCGATTCCCCGCACCCTGGCCATGAGTTATTACGCCGACCTGGACGTGTCGACCATCGATGAGTTGCCGCCCGGTCGCAGCCCCATCGTGACCCGGGTGGTGCACGAGCGCCGCCGTGAGGAGATCATCGCGCGCATTGCGCAGCAACTTCAGCAGGGGCGGCAGGTCTATTGGGTCTGCCCGCTGATCGAAGACAGCGAGGTACTCGATTTGCGCAACGCCACGGCCACTCACGCCGAGTTGCAGGCCGCCTTGCCTGGCCATTCGGTGGCGCTGCTGCATTCGCGCATGCCGACGGCTGACAAGAAGGCGGTGATGGCCGCTTTCGCCAGCGGGCAGATCGGGGTACTGGTGAGCACCACGGTGATTGAGGTGGGGGTGGATGTACCCAATGCTTCGCTGATGGTGATCGAACACGCCGAGCGCTTTGGTTTGTCGCAGCTGCACCAGCTGCGCGGGCGGGTCGGGCGCGGCGCGGCAGCCTCGGCCTGCGTGCTGCTCTACAGCACCGGCGATCAATCCGGGCTGGGACAGGCTGCGCGCGCCCGCTTGCAGGCGATGGCGCAAACCCAAGACGGCTTTGAAATTGCCCGGCGAGATCTGGACATTCGTGGTCCTGGTGAATTTCTCGGTGCCCGCCAGTCGGGTGCCCCGATGCTGCGCTTTGCGGATCTGAGTACCGACGGGCCGTGGCTTGAGTGGGCCCGGCAGCTGGCGCCGCGCATGCTCGAGCATCACCCCGGGCTGGCCGAGCAGCATGTACAGCGATGGCTCGGCG
>JBILUT010000266.1:0-3332 GCA_044370875.1 Polaromonas sp.
CCTGGGCGTGGGGCGCTTACCTTGGTGAGGAAGGGCTCAAGCGTGGCATCCGCGTCAAGACCTCCAGCTACACCCGTCACCATGTGAATATCACCATGACGCAGGCCAAGGCGGTCAGCAATTACACCAATTCCATCCTGGCCAATATGGAGGCGTTGGATGAGGGCTATGACGAGGCCCTGTTGCTTGATGCGGCCGGTTTCGTCAGCGAAGGCGCGGGCGAGAACATCTTCGTCATCAAAGACGGTGTGGTCTACACGCCTGACCTGTCGGCAGGTGCGCTTAACGGCATTACCCGTAACACCATCTTCCACATCTGCAAGGATCTGGGGCTGGAGTTGGTGCAAAAGCGCATCACCCGCGACGAGATCTACATTTGCGACGAGGCCTTTTTCACCGGTACTGCCGCCGAGGTCACGCCCATCCGCGAGCTTGACCGCATCCAGCTTGGTGCAGGAAGCCGCGGCCCCATCACCGAGAAGATTCAAAAAGCGTTCTTCGACATCGTTGGCGGCCACAACCCCAAGTACGCAGCCTGGCTGTCCCAGGTCTGACCGGTTCGCTGCATCCTGCAAGGCAAGATCATGCAAGTCAAAGAAAAAGGGCAGTCCGTCGAGTTGCTGGCCAGCGAACTCAACAGCCAGGGCGGCGTGTTTTGCCCCAACCCGTCGATGGCGCTTTGGAGTGGTCACCCGCGCGTTTATCTGAACGTGGCTGAGACCGGCTCGGCTCGTTGCCCTTATTGCGGCACTGTGTACCGGCTCAAGGACGGCGAGCATTTTCACGCTGGCCATTGATGCGTCAGCAGGGCCTGGCCTGTGCGGGCTGCGCGGCACCTTGCTGATACGCGCTGTCGCTCGGTGGGCCAGCGATTTGTCGACTTGAACCCGCGCAGACCGTGACCGATTCGCTCATCATCGCCCCGCAGTGGATCGGCGATGCGGTCATGACCGAACCGCTTTTGCGTCGTCTGCATGCGCGCGGTGAGCGCTTGACCGTTGCGGCCCTGCCCTGGGTGGCGCCGGTGTATCGGGCCATGCCGCAGGTGAGCGATATCCTTGAAGTGCCATTTGCTCATGGCGGCCTGCAGTGGCGAGCGCGGCGGCAAATCGCCCGCGAGTTACAAGGGCGCTTTGAGGCCGCCTACGTGTTGCCCAATTCGCTCAAGAGCGCCTTGGTTCCGCTGTGGGCAGGCATACCGCGCCGCGTGGGCTATTTGGGCGAGGTACGGGTGGGGTTGCTCACCCATCGCCTGAAAAACCCGCCCAAGGCCAATCGCCCCCCTATGGTGGCCTTGTACTCGGCCTTGAGCGGTGAGCCGGGTGCCGAGCATGACAGGCCGCAATTGCACTGGCCGCAGGCCGCGCAGGATGCCGCTCTGTCCAAGCAGGGCCTCGCCGCACGCAGCTACCTTGTTTTCGCTCCGGGTGCAGAGTACGGGTCGGCCAAGCGCTGGCCGCCGCAGCATTTTGCGGCGCTGGCGTCCATGCTGGATCTGTCGGTGGTGCTTCTGGGCACGGCCAAGGAGCGGGCCCTGTGCGAAGAGATTGCTGCGGCTGCGCCCAAAGCACATTTGCTTAACCTGGCCGGTCAGACCTCGCTGGCTGAGGCCATCGGTCTGATTGCCGGCGCGGGTGCCTTGGTCAGCAACGACTCGGGCTTGATGCATGTGGCCGCCGGCTTGGGGGTGCTGCAAGTGGCGGTGTTTGGATCGTCAAGCCCTGAGCACACACCACCCCTCAATGCGCACGCTCAGGTGATTTGGCTCAAGCGCGAGGCGGACTACCGGCCAGCTCTGGACTGCGCGCCCTGTTTTGAGCGCGAATGCCCGCTCGGCCACACCCGTTGTTTGGTGGACGTATCGCCGCAGCGGGTGTTTGATGCTTTGCGCAGGGGCTGAACAGGGCATTTGCAGCGCATGCATGGGCGGTGGCGACCTTGCGCCCGCTTGTGCCTACAGGTTTATCCAAGGTCGAGACTTCTGCAGCCCCGGCATTGTGTGCGCGGCACCCGCTGCGAGGGGCAGGCTCGCCTAGCTACCTTTGCAACTGGCGGGCAGGTATTTGGCCTCTACCCCATCGGTGCTGCCCGGGCCGCAGACCCAGGTGATCTGCCCGCTGCTCGCCAGGGTGCCCTTGAGCTGTACTGTCTTGCTGCCGATCCGGGGCTGGTTGGACTTGATCTTGACCGTGATCACGCCCACGGTCTTATCGGCTGCGTCAAGGGCATAGCTCACGCTGTCGACCATGTCCGAACTTTGCGCGTCCAGGGTCAGCGTAGCCGGCATGGCGCTGCCAACCTGTGCGGCTTCGGTGACCGCCGTCTTGGCGGGGGTGGCAGCAAGAATCACTTCCGTGAGTTTGGCCCGCAGGGTGTAGTCCTGGTACATGGGCAAACCCAGCGAGGCCAGCAGGCCGATGATGGCGATCACGATCATCAGTTCGATGAGCGTGAAGCCGCGCGCAGAAACTTTCATGGCGACTCCCAAAAACAGGCCGTTTGATGGTACGTCAGGGCTTCGCTTTCACAAACTCAAGGAGCTTGTGAAAACTTATTGAGATTTCCTCAGGGCGGCAACGCGCATCGTGGCCTTTTCGATTGCCGATCTCTTATCGGGACCCGCAATCTAGGGGGCCTTTGCGCAGGGCTTACTTGAGTTGTGCCTTGAGCAGCTTGCCCATTTCCGAAGGGTTGCGGGTGACCTTGAAACCACAGGCCTCCATGATGGCCAGCTTGGCATCAGCCGTGTCGGCACCGCCGGAAATCAGTGCGCCAGCGTGTCCCATGCGCTTGCCCGGAGGCGCGGTCACGCCGGCAATGAAGCCGACCACCGGCTTCTTCATGTGGGCCTTGCACCACTGAGCCGCTTCAGCTTCGTCAGGGCCACCGATCTCGCCGATCATGATCACCGCATCGGTGTCTGGATCGTCGTTGAAGGCCTTCATCACATCGATGTGCTTGAGCCCGTTGATTGGGTCGCCCCCAATGCCCACAGCGCTGGACTGGCCCAGGCCGATCTCGGTAAGCTGGGCCACCGCCTCGTAGGTCAGCGTGCCCGAACGCGAGACCACGCCGATACGGCCCTTGCGGTGGATGTGACCGGGCATGATGCCGATCTTGATTTCATCGGGGGTGATCAGGCCGGGGCAGTTGGGCCCGAGCAGCAGCGTGCGCTTGCCGCCAGCGGCTTCTTTGGCTTTCATTTTGTTGCGCACTTCAAGCATGTCGCGCACCGGAATGCCCTCGGTGATGCAGATCGCCAGATCCAGGTCAGCTTCAACAGCTTCCCAGATGGCAGCAGCAGCACCGGCCGGCGGGACATAGATCACCGA
>JBILUT010000267.1:0-3330 GCA_044370875.1 Polaromonas sp.
CGCTGGCTCTGGTGGGCCCGAGCGGCGCCGGCAAGAGCACCGTGCTGGCTTTGCTGCTGCGCTTTTACGATCCGCAGGCTGGCCGCATCCTCATAGACGGGGTGCCCATTGCCCAGATGAGTCTGCCGGACCTGCGCCGGCGCATTGGTATCGTGCCGCAAGAACCGGTGATCTTTTCAGCCTCAGCGCTGGAGAACATCCGCTATGGCAGACCCGAGGCCTCCGATGAAGAGGTCAAGGTGGCCGCTCGCGCCGCCTTCGCCGATGAGTTCATGGCCACGCTGCCTGAGGGCTACGACACCTTCCTGGGCGAGCGGGGCGTGCGCTTGTCAGGCGGGCAGCGTCAGCGCATCGCCATCGCCCGTGCCATGCTCAAGAATCCGCCTCTGCTGCTGCTTGACGAGGCGACCTCAGCCTTGGATGCCCACAGCGAACGGATGGTGCAGGCAGCCCTCGATAGCGCGATGCGGGGACGCACAACGCTGGTGATCGCTCATCGACTGGCCACCGTGCAACGCGCGGACCGGATCGTGGTGATTGACAAGGGGCATCTGGTCGAGCAAGGCACCCATGAGCAACTGGTGAGCCACGGCGGTCTGTATGCCCGGCTGGCCGCTCTGCAATTTAAGGCCTAGAGCGCATCAGCGCCGGACGATCGCGGCCATGCGCGAGATGCATGGATCAAGGCGAAATCGGTCTTGGACAAAGCGGTGATCGACCCCTAAGCTGGGGACTCCCTTCATTCCCACGAGGAAGTCCCATGAGCTCAGCTCCAGAGCCGGTCGCAAACATCGACCGCAATCCGCACCAGCCACTGTCTTACCTCAAGGCCGATGATCTCGGTCCCTGGGGGCACTACCTTGAACAAGTAGATCGGGTGCTGCCGCATCTGGGCCGACTCTCACGCTGGGCCGAAACCCTCAGGCGTCCCAAACGTATTTTGACCGTCGATGTACCGATCGAGCTCGACAACGGACAGATGGCCCACTTCGAGGGCTACCGGGTGCAGCACAACGTCTCGCGCGGTCCAGGCAAAGGCGGCGTTCGTTTCCATCAAGATGTAACGCTCTGCGAAGTGATGGCACTGGCAGCCTGGATGTCGATCAAGAACGCGGCCGTCAACGTCCCCTATGGCGGAGCCAAGGGCGGCATCCGGGTCGATCCGCACACCCTATCGCGCGGTGAACTCGAGCGCATGACGCGACGCTACACCAGCGAGATCGGGATCATCATCGGCCCGCATCAAGATATCCCCGCCCCCGATGTCAACACCAATGAGCAAATCATGGCATGGATGATGGACACCTATTCCATGAACGTGGGGACCACCACCACCGGCGTGGTGACCGGCAAGCCGGTTGACCTGGGCGGCTCGCTCGGTCGGCGCGAGGCAACCGGTCGAGGCGTATACACCGTGGGCCGACTGGCCGCACAGCATCTGGGCCTGGACCCCTGCGGCGCCCGGATCGCCGTTCAGGGGCTGGGTAATGTAGGCAGTGTTGCAGCCCGTCTTTTTGCCCAGGCCGGCGCGCGAGTGGTGGCGGTGCAAGACCATACCGGCTCTGTGTATCGCGAATCAGGTCTTGATCTGGACGCCTTGCTGACGCACAGCGCCCGGCAAGGTGGCGTCGCCGGCTTTGAGTCGGCCCAGGTGCTGGGCAACGAGGCCTTCTGGGACGTTCAATCAGACATCCTGATTCCAGCGGCGTTGGAGCAACAGATCACCGCCGAGCGGGCCCTGCGCCTGCAGACCCGGCTGATTTTGGAGGGCGCCAACGGCCCGACCACGCCGGCGGCCGATGACATCCTGGCCGACCGCAACATCCTGGTGGTTCCCGACGTCATTGCCAATGCAGGGGGCGTGACCGTCAGCTATTTCGAATGGGTACAGGATTTCTCCAGCTTTTTCTGGGACGAGGCCGAGATCAACCGCCGCCTGATTCGCGTGATGAGCGAGGCCTTCCAGGCCGTCTGGGAGGTCGCCCGCGAACGCCGCGTCAGCCTCCGTACAGCGGCCTTCATCGTGGCCTGCAGACGCATCCTGCACACGCGCGAGTTGCGCGGGCTCTATCCCTGAGCACTGCGCTGTTACGCCTCTGTACCGCAAGGGCGATACCCTCGCCGGTTGTGGATACCGCCGATAACCCAGGGCGTCCCGACAAGGCGGGTCGGCAAGGGCATCGGACACGATGTACGGCGGTCCCATGGGGGCTATGCTGCCCCTCGGGGGTGCACCTGACACCTTGGGTCACAATAAGTCCCATCAGCTCATCTAACGGAGACAACATGCTGTTCCCCACCACCATTGTTGGCAGCTACCCCCAGCCGGACTGGCTGATCGACCGCGTCAAATTGGCGGGCCGGTTCCCGCCGCGGGTGCGGGCCAAAGAACTTTGGCGGGTGTCAGAGCCCTATCTGCAGCAGGCCATGGACGACGCCACCATCCTGGCGATCAAGGCGCAGGAAGATGCCGGCCTGGACATCATCACCGACGGCGAGATTCGGCGTGAAAGCTATTCCAACCGCATTGCCACTGCGCTTGAAGGGGTGGATATCGACAACCCGGGTACGGCGCTGGATCGATCTGGCCACCCGAACCCGGTCCCACGTATCGTCGGCAAGATCCGGCGCTCGCGCCCGATCGAGCTGGAAGATCTGCTCTTTCTGAAGAAACACACAAGCCGCAAGGTCAAGATCACCGTGCCTGGCCCTTTCACCATGCTGCAGCAGGCTCAGAATGATTTCTACGCCTCCGAAGAAGAGGCGGCCATGGACTACGCCGCAGCCATCAATGAAGAAATCAAGGACCTGTTTGCGAACGGGGCCGATGTCGTCCAGGTCGATGAGCCTTACATGCAGGCGCGCCCCGAAAAAGCGCGTCAATATGGGATCCGGGCTCTCAACCGGGCTCTGGAGGGTGTCACAGGGGTTACCGCGGTACACATCTGCTTCGGCTACGCAGCCATCATCCACGCCCGACCCAATGGCTACAACTTCCTGGGCGAGCTGGCGGCCTGCAGTTGCCAGCAAATCTCCATCGAGACCGCGCAATCCAACCTCGATTGCTCAGTACTCACCAGCCTGCCGGGCAAGCAGATCATGGTCGGCTGTCTCAACCTGGAAGACCCGGCGGTTGAATCACCGGTGGTGGTGGCTGCACGCGTCAAGCGCGCGCTGCAGTTCATCAAGCCTGAGCAGGTGATTTTGGCGCCAGACTGCGGCATGAAATACCTGCCGCGCGAGGTGGCCGACGGCAAACTGCGGGCCATGGCCGAAGCGGCGCGCATCCTGCGCGCCGAATACGGCGCCTGACAGCGCACGGTCGGCGCG
>JBILUT010000268.1:0-3329 GCA_044370875.1 Polaromonas sp.
AGAACTGGCGAGAAGCTTCGGAGCAACGCTGGTCGTTTTAGCGACCATCATTTTGACCATTGTGCTCATTCGCACCCTGAGCCTGGCCTCCAAGGGCCAGGTCAACCCGCAGGATGTGATCTTGCTCATGGCTTACTCCACGCTGGGCCGTTTGCCGACGATTCTGAGCCTGTCGCTGTTCATCGCCATCCTGAGCACCCTCTCACGGATGTACCGAGACAGCGAAATGGTGGTGTGGTTTAGCAGTGGTCGCGGCCTCGCGAGCTTTGTGCCCCCCGTCCTGCGATTTTCTTGGCCCGTGCTGGTGGTCATCGCCGCTTCAGCCCTTTGGCTGTGGCCCTGGACGAACGAAAAAACCCAGGACCTTCGCAGCCGCTATCAGCAAAGAAGCGATCTGGACCGGGTGGCGCCTGGCCAGTTCCAGGAATCGTCCGATGGCTTGCGGGTGTTCTTCATTGACCGCGATTCGCCTGAGCGCAGCGGCAACGACATCTTTATCTCCACCAAGGACAAACAGTCCCGGGCCGTCGTTACCGCGGAGTCGGGGCGCATTGAAGTGCTCGACGCAAGCCAGATCCTTGAGCTTGAACGCGGGCAGCGGCTGGAAATGCCGGCTGAGGGCAGTCAAAGCGCTACGGCGCTGCGCATCAGTCAGTTTGAGACCTATGGCACCCGGATCAGTGCCGCCAAGCCCAGCGCCCTGGATCTGACCTCCTACAAGTTTCTTCCCACCTGGGGTCTGATCGAGTCGCCGAGCCGGCCCAATCTGGGTGAACTGGCCTGGCGTCTGGGACTGGCTCTCTCCGGACTCAATCTAGTGCTTCTGGCCGTGGCCATGGCCCATGCCAACCCGAGAGCTGGACGAAGCGCCCGACTGATTCTGGCCATCTTCACCTTTCTGGTCTACAGCAACCTGATGACGATGAGCCAAAACTGGGTCGCCTTTGGGTTGGTCAGTTTCACCAACCTGATGCTGGCCCTGCACGGAGGCTTTCTGGCCGTGGCGCTTGTGTGGCTCGGCAGTCGTCATCTGGGGTGGGCCCTGCCCAGCCCCACATCCTGGCTTCCAGCGCGCAGTAAATCCCGGAGCCCGGTATGAAAACGCTGCGCAAGCTGATCTATGCGGAGACTCTGCTGTCGATCACGCTGGTGACCGTCGGCTTCTTGACGCTGTTCACCTTCTTCGATCTGGTTGATGAATTGCAGAACCTCGGTCGGAGCAACCCGATTGATGGCCGCACTTATCAGATGCGCCACGCGATTTTGTATGTGACCCTGCTGGCACCGAGCCGCTTGTACGAACTGCTGCCGATATCCGTGCTGATCGGCACCATCTTTGTGATGGCCAGGCTGGCTCAGAGCTCGGAATACACCATCTTGCGAACCAGCGGTCTGGACCCCTGGCGAGCACTGCGCCTGCTGCTGGCCATGGGCTGTCTTTTTGTTGGCTTGGCCTTTGTGGTGGGCGACTACATAGCACCGGCGGGCGACAAGACCTCGCAACTGCTCAAGGCCCGCTACCTCGGTCGTATCACGCTGGGACAAACCGGGGCCTGGCTGCGCGAGAAGCAGGAACAGGCCAGCTATGTGGTCAACGTCAAGGCGCTGACCCCCAACAACGAAATGCAGGGCGTTGAAATCCATGCCTTCGACAGCCAGGGGCGCATCAAGTCCATCATGCAAGCGCAAGGCGCTCGTTTCGAAAGTGGTGGAGCCTGGACACTCGAAGGCGTGCAACTGACCGAGGTAAAGAGTAACAACAGGGCGAAGGCGGCATCCCCCACAATGGGGCCGGGGTCAAGCAGCCTGGACCCAACAAGCATGGAGCGCAAGCGCCTGGAGACCCTGCGGTGGAACACGGGCATCAGCGGCGAAATGGTGGCAGCGGCCTTGCTGCGACCCGACCGCATGGGCACCATCGATCTGTTCAGCTACATCCGACACCTCAAAGCCAACGGCCAAAGCGCCCAGCGTTATGAGATCGAGTTCTGGAAAAAGGTGTTTTACCCCCTGAGCTGCCTGGTGATGGTGATACTGGCCTTGCCTTTTGCCTACCTGCATATGCGATCGGGCGGCATATCGGCGTATGTTTTTGCCGGGGTGATGATCGGCATCAGCTTTTTCATGATGAACAACATCGCTGTTTATGTGGGCAATATTCAGCAGTGGCAGCCTTGGCTGGCCGCCGCCCTGCCCGGCCTGATCTACACGACGGCCTCATTGACTGCCTTTGTATGGCTGGTGCTCCGGCGCTGAGCCGAGCGGGTCCATCGGTTTGCGCAAGCCATCTGCTTAGGCCCCGAAGCGGTCCGGCCGAGTCAGCCTTTCAAACGAAAAGGCATAATAAACGGCCTGTTTATTTATTTTGAGACATGAATCTGCATCAATTCCGCTTCGTGCAGGAAGCCGCTCGGCGCAAGTTGAACCTGACCGAAACTGCCAAGGCCTTGCACACGTCTCAGCCGGGTGTCTCCAAGGCCATCATTGAACTTGAAGAGGAGCTGGGCGTCGAAATCTTCTCGCGCCACGGCAAGCGGCTCAAGCGCGTCACCGAGCCGGGGGAGCATGTGCTCAGAAGCATCGAACTGATCATGCGCGAGGTGGGCAACCTCAAGCGCATCGGCGAACAATACTCGGCACAGGACAGCGGTACGCTATCGATCGCCACCACCCACACCCAGGCCCGCTATGTGTTGCCGCAGCCGGTAGCGCGCTTGCGCGAGTCTTTTCCCAAGGTTAATGTCAGCCTGCATCAAGGGTCGCCCGGTCAGGTGGCCCAGATGCTGATCGATGAGGTGGCCGAGGTGGGCATCGCCACTGAATCGCTGACCGACTATGAGGAACTGGTCACCTTGCCGTGCTACGAATGGCAGCACATGCTGGTCATGCCCAAAAACCATCCGCTGGCCCAGCGCAACCCCATCAAGCTTGAGGATCTGGTGGAGCAATCGTTGATCACCTACCACCCGTCCTTCACCGGACGGACGCGGATTGACCAGGCGTTTGCCGTGCGCAAGCTGCAGCCGCGCATTGCGCTGGAAGCCATCGATTCTGATGTGCTCAAGACCTACATCCGTCTAGGTCTGGGCGTGGGGATCGTGGCTGAAATGGCCATCCTGCAAGAAGATGCCAAAGACCTCATCGCCCGGCCTGCGGGCTCGCTGTTTGGCATGAACGTCACCCGGTTGGCGTTCAAGCGCGGGGCCTACCTGCGCAACTTTGTCTATCACTTTGCCGAGTTGGTCAGCCCCAAACTCGGACGCGATGTAATCGCCAAGGCGATGTCCGGCCGTCAGGGCGAAACCAAGCTTTGAATTTCAAGATCATCA
>JBILUT010000269.1:0-3312 GCA_044370875.1 Polaromonas sp.
GGGAACCGCCAGCTCATGGCCCAGATACTTCGGGCCTTTGGAAAAGAGCTTTTGCTGCTCTTTTTCATACAGGGCCGGGTCGAAATAGCTGCTTACGGGCAGCTGGCTGGTCGCTTGTAGCAGTCGCAGGCTTAGGTCGGACATGATCGCGGTGGGTCACCCCGTCAGCACAGGAGGAAGTAAGCCGGAAATGCAGCTTGTCTGGGGCGCTTATACCCGCCCCGCATTGAGGCCGGGCGAGACAGCGCCGCTCGGCCCTGCAGTTCCGGGCGGCGCGAGCGGCCAGGGATTCTACCCCCGCGGTTTTCGGGCGGCTTGGGTCAGATTTACGGCCCAATTTCCAGACATATTGCGACAACTTATGACATCGGTGACTGTCAATTTCGCTTCACGGCGGGCTGATCGGCCTAGAATGGAAGAGTCACCATGCCTAACCCAAAAGACCGCTCCCATATGCCCACAGGCCCAGATGGCGCCCAGGGCGAGCCGCAGGCCTTGAGCTACGAGGCGGCTCTGCGGGAATTAGAGCAGCTGGTCGCCCACATGGAGTCGGGCCAGCTGGCGCTCGACCAGCTTTTGGTCAGCTACCAACGCGGGGCGCAGTTGCTGGCTTTCTGTCGTGACCGCCTGACTGCGGTCGAAGATCAAGTCAAGGTGCTTGAGGGTTCCGAGCTCAAGCCCCGATCGGCCTCTTGATGCAAGCGCTTTGAACCGGGTATTGATGTGACAGTCCAGATGACCTTGGCGCGAGACGGAACCGAATTTGATCTCGGGCCCTGGATGGTGGCGCAGTTGGGCCGGGTCGAGGCCGCCTTGGATCAATGGGTGGCAGCGGCCGGCAGCGCGCCGCCGCAATTGGCTGAGTCGATGCGCTACGCGGTTCTCGATGGGGGCAAGCGTCTGCGACCGCTGCTGGTGTTGGCTGCGAGCGAGGCGGTCGATGGCCAAGCGCAGGCCGCGCTGCGAGCCGCCTGTGCGGTTGAACTGATTCACGCCTACTCCCTGGTTCATGACGATATGCCCTGCATGGATAACGACGTGCTGCGCAGGGGTAAGCCCACGGTGCATGTCCGTTTCGGCCAGGCCGGTGCCTTGCTGGCCGGTGATGCGCTGCAGGCCCTGGCCTTTGAAGTGCTCACCCCGGACGACGGCTCGATGACGCTGGCGCTACAGGGGCAGCTGTGCGCCATCCTCGCGCGGGCGGCTGGCAGCCGTGGCATGGCCGGTGGTCAGGCCATCGATCTGGCCAGCGTTGGGCGTGCTCTCGATTCCGGGCAGTTGCACGACATGCACCGCTTGAAGACGGGCGCGTTGTTGCAGGCCAGTGTGCTCATGGGTGCAGCCTGCGGGGCGACCGATGCGGCTGCCACTTCAGCGCTGGCCGACTACGGGTCGACCATAGGACTGGCTTTTCAGGTCGTCGACGACATCCTCGATGTGACGGCCGATTCGCAAACCCTGGGCAAGACCGCTGGCAAGGACGCGGCTCACGAAAAACCCACCTTTGTATCGCTGATGGGCCTGAGCGAGTCGCGTCGTTATGCCCAGTCCCTGCTGGCGCAGGCGCAGGCCAGCTTGCGTCAAAGCGGTCTGCCTAATACCACCGCCCTCGGGGCGCTGGCTGACAGGCTGGTGCATCGCGCCTTTTAGGTGTAACGGCCTCACGCATACGATGACTTCAAGGAGCAGTCCATGCACCCCTTGCTTGAAACCATAGACAGCCCGGCCGATTTGCGTCGGCTCAAGCGCGGCGACCTGCCCCGGCTGGCGCAGGAATTGCGCGCCTATCTGCTCGAGAGCGTCTCTCGTACCGGTGGCCATCTGAGCTCCAATCTGGGTACGGTTGAGCTGACGATCGCTCTGCACTATGTGTTCAACACCCCGCAGGATCGGCTGGTTTGGGATGTGGGTCACCAGACCTACCCGCACAAAATCCTGACCGGACGTCGTAATCGGATGCACACCTTGCGCCAGTTCGGTGGCCTGTCGGGTTTTCCGCGCCGTGACGAGAGCGAGTACGACACCTTTGGAACGGCCCATTCGTCCACCTCTATTTCGGCCGCGCTGGGTATGGCGATGGCGGCCCGTCAGAAGGGCGAGGATCGGCGCGCGGTGGCCATCATCGGCGACGGTGCCATGAGCGCCGGCATGGCCTTTGAAGCGCTCAACAACGCCGGCGTGGCCGATTGCGACTTGCTGGTGGTGCTCAACGACAACGACATGAGCATCAGTCCGCCGGTGGGCGCCCTCAACCGCTACCTGGCCCAGCTGATGAGTGGCCGGTTTTATGCGGCGGCCAAGAATGTGGGTAAGCAGGTGCTCAAGGCAGCGCCGCCCCTGTTTGAACTGGCCAAGCGGCTGGAATCGCATGCCAAGGGCATGGTGGTGCCCGCCACTCTGTTTGAGAACTTCGGCTTCAACTACATCGGGCCGATAGACGGCCACGACCTGGAGTCTTTGATCCCGACCCTGGAAAACATCCGCCAGCTCAAGGGCCCGCAGTTCCTGCATGTGGTCACCCGAAAGGGTCAGGGTTACAAGCTCGCCGAGGCCGACCCGATTGCCTACCACGGTCCGGGCAAATTCGATCCTGCCGTGGGTCTGACCAAGCCGACCACACCGCCCAAGCCCACGTTCACCCAGGTCTTTGGACGCTGGCTTTGCGACATGGCTGAGCAGGATATGCGTCTGGTTGGCATCACGCCCGCTATGCGCGAAGGCTCGGGCATGGTTGAGTTTCACCAGCGCTTTCCCGGCCGTTACCACGATGTGGGCATCGCCGAGCAGCACGCGGTCACCTTTGCCGCTGGTCTGGCCTGCGAAGGGCTCAAGCCTGTGGTGGCGATCTACTCCACCTTCCTGCAGCGCGGCTATGACCAGCTCATACACGACGTGGCGCTACAAAATTTACCGGTGGTTTTTGCGCTGGACCGTGCCGGTCTGGTGGGTGCCGATGGGGCCACCCATGCCGGGGCCTACGACATCGCCTACATCCGCTGTGTGCCCAATCTGGCGCTGGCGTGTCCGGCCGATGAGAACGAATGCCGCAAGCTGCTGAGCACCGCCTTTGAGCAAAGCCATCCGGTCGCTGTGCGTTACCCGCGGGGCGCCGGTGCGGGCGTGGCCACCGAGCCGGGCTTGCAGTCCTTGCCCTATGGCAAGGGCGAAATTCGTCTGCAAGGACGAGGTGTGGCGCTGCTGGCCTTCGGCACTTTGCTCTACCCCGCGCTCGAAGTCGGGCGGCGGCTGGGCCTGACCGTGGTCAACATGCGCTGGGTCAAGCCGCTGGATGAGGCTCTGCTGCGCGAGGTG
>JBILUT010000270.1:0-3307 GCA_044370875.1 Polaromonas sp.
TCCAAGCGCTTGACGCACCCGCCATCCCAGCCAAGGATCAGCAACCGCGCCGCGGCCGAGCATGATTGCGCCGGCACCACTTTCATGCAGGCAGCGCCGAGCGTCTTCAGGGGTCCAAACTTCGCCATTGGCCACCACGGCCATCTTGAGCACCGACCGCAGATCGGCGATACGGTGCCAGTAGGCGGGGGGGCGGTAGCCGTCAGCCTTGGTGCGCGCATGCACCACAAGCTCGTTGGCGCCACCGGCTTCTATGGCCAAGGCGCAGCGGTGCGCATCGCGGTCGTGATCAAAACCCAGCCTCATCTTGGCCGACACCACCACGCCCGGCGCAAGGGCATCACGCACGGCCTCAACGATGCGGTATATCTGATCGGGGTCTTTGAGTAACACCGCGCCGCCACCGTGGCGATTGACCACCTTGGCCGGGCAACCGAAATTCAAATCCACGCCGAGAGAGCCCATTTCGACCAGCCGCGCCGCGTTATCGGCCATGCAGACCGGGTCTGAGCCCAGCAATTGCCCGCGCACCGGCACCCCGACGTCGGTTCGACTGCCCTGTGCCAGCTCGGGCATGATCCGCAAGAAAACGCGCTGCGGCAGCAACTGATCGGTCACCCGGATGAACTCGGACACGCAGCGATCGAAGCCCCCCACGCGGGTCAACACGTCGCGCAACACGAAATCGAGCAGCCCTTCCATCGGCGCGAGCAAGACCTGGGGCGCACGAGCGGGAAAGCTGGCACGCGAAGAATCAGGCAGAGGCGTGACCGCGGGCGCAATCTTCATGGCAAGGCCCGCCCACCGGGCTCAGAGCAGTTCGCGCCCGAGCCGAATCTCTTCAATCCGGGTAGAGCCTATCTGCAAGCCGCGCACTGAATCGGCATCGCGCTTGAAACCGGCGCGCTCAAAAAACTGCAGCGCCCGCGCATCGCGAAGAGGCACCCAAACCGTGACCCGGGTGCAGCCTTCTTCGCGCAGCCCTTCTTGCGCTGCCTCCCACAAGGCCGTCCCTATGCCCTGCCGCCATTGGGCAGGCAATACACAAAGGGCCCAGATTTCACCAGTGGTCGAGGGGGTCCCCTTGTCGCGCGAGCGATCGAAGCCCACGAAACCCACCATGGTCTCGCCCTCGATCACCACTTTGACCTGTGGCTCGCTGTATTCGATGGCCTCGCGCCAATAGGCTTGCCGCTCCTCGAGGGCTGGGCCGCTGTGCTTGTCCAGGCCAAAGAGCTCGCGGTGCATGGCACCGCTGGCTGCCGCATGGACACGGGCGATGGCCTTGGCATCGCGCACGGTGGCGGGCCGGACTGTGTGGGTGATAGGTAGTGAGTTTTGCATGGCTTTAAACCGGAATTGTCGCCGCAGATGGACGGGCCGAGCTCGGGAACAAGCTCCGGGACAGTTTGCAGGTGAATGCGCCGATGGCGGGATCGGTTAAATTCCCGCCTCCATGTCACGCAACACCGAGCCCTGCCTAGGTCCCAAGCCCGCGACCCATCAGCTCAGGCTGACCCCTCAAGCACTGCCCATCCCGGCTGCAGACAATCAAACTCTACTTCAGTCAGCCGCCTTGGCTGGCATCGAGCTCATGGCCTCGTGCCGCAATGGCAGCTGCCGGGCCTGCATGCGCCGCGTACTCAGCGGTCAAGTGAGCTACCGAATCGAATGGCCCGGACTGAGCCGCGAAGAAAAATTCCAGGGCTTCATCCTGCCCTGCGTGGCCTATCCCAACTCCGACGTGGTGCTCAGCAGCACCCAGCACCTCAGCGGCGACTGACTCGTCGGCCATGGACAGCCGCTTCGGCAAGGGGCTGCCTGCCGATAATCCATCGCCATGATGTCCGGATCCGATCTCAGCGACGTGCCGCTCGTTCATGTCGACACGGACCTGATCGTGCTGGACAAACCTGCCGGTCTGCTGGCCGTGCCGGGCCGCGGCCCAGACAAGCAGGACTGCCTGAGTGCCAGGGTGCAGGCTCGGTGGGCCGATGCGCGGGTTGTGCACCGGCTTGACATGGCCACCTCCGGGCTGATGCTGATGGCCCGAGGGGCGGAGAGCCAGCGGCGACTCAGCCAGGCTTTTGAAGCACGCGAGATCGGCAAGCAATATCTGGCGGTGGTGCATGGCCTTATCGCCGCAGCCCAGGGACAAGACTGGCAGTGCATCGATTTGCCCCTGGCGGTCGACTGGCCGCAGCGCCCTCGCCAGACGGTCGATCTGCAGCGGGGTCGGCCCAGCCAGACCCGATGGAGGGTCTTGGAGCGGGCCGGCCAAACCACCCGGCTGCTGCTCGAGCCCATCACCGGGCGGTCCCACCAGCTGCGGGTGCATCTGCAAGCAATCGGTCATCCGATCGTCGGCGATGCCCTGTACGGCCTGCCAGAGCCGCCTGGGCGACTGCTGCTGCACGCCTGCCGGCTGAACCTCATCCATCCCGGCAGCGGACAGCCCGTGAGCTTTGAAAGTGCGGCTCCCTTTTGAGCCCAATGGTGCTCGGGTGGGCAGCAAGGCCTGCTTGCTGTTCAAATCCACGGACGTCGAAAAACCAGAAAGCATCGCATGGCCCTGAAAGCCACCATCTACAAAGCTCAATTGCAAATCGCCGATATGGACCGGGCGCTGTATGCGGATCATTCGGTCACCCTGGCTCGTCACCCTTCAGAGACCGACGAACGCATGATGGTGCGCTTGCTGGCCTTTGCGCTGAATGTGCCGGCTGACGATCGAGGCGGCCGTCTGGAATTTGCCAAAGACCTGTGGGATGTCAAGGAAGCCGCGCTCTGGCAGCACGACGACACCGGGGCTCTACAGCACTGGATTGATGTGGGGCAGCCCGATGACAAGCGCTTGCTGCGGGCCGCCGGTCGATCCGCCCGCGTCAGCGTGTACAGCCACGCCAGCAGCACCGCCCTGTGGTGGCGCGATCTACAGGGTCGAATCAGTCGAGCCCATAACCTGAGCGTCTGGCAGATCGAGCCGCAGCACAGCCAATCTCTGGCCGCTCTGGCCCAACGCACCCTGCAACTGCAGGTCACCGTCCAGGACGGCAACATCTGGGTGAGCGACGGCAGCACCACGGTCGAGATAAGCCCCCTGCGCCTGCGTTGATCAGCCCCCTGGTCCGCATGGGGCGGTACGTCAGGGCCAGGATACCCAGGTGACAAGCTCGGAGCGAGGACTTCTGGATAATCGGTGCGAGGGCCCAGTCTGGTACGGACGGCGCCCAGGCCCAGTTCGCTGGGAGCCCCAGCTCTCGTGGCCTTCAAGCTTCCAACCTTCATGCAACCCATGCACCACGCC
>JBILUT010000271.1:0-3306 GCA_044370875.1 Polaromonas sp.
AACGCACAAATTGGTGACGATGATTGTATCGTAAAGCGTCGGATCGGCGAGCTTGATGACGGCGTCGCGAATGTCCTCGAACAATTTTCCGGTCACGAGTGTCTCGGAATTGAAAGGGACATAACCGACAGGACGTTTCGCACCGTAGAAATGCGATGTGAATGTCAGGCCATAGACGCAGCAGGCCGAGCCTGACAGAACGGTTGCAGTGCGGCGCATACGCAGACCGACACGTAATGAGCCAAAGGCTGGGCACATGCTCTGCGGACGATCGTGCGGCCCAAGCGGATAATCTGCATCGTAACGGGCCAGCAATTCGGCATTGCCATTTTCAGCGGCCTGCTGACGCAGGCTCTCGCGACCGGTGGTGCAACCGATCCCGTCCGTCTGCGTGCGAACGTCGCCGGGTACGGGCCCGGCATTTTTCGCTGCATCGTGTGGAGGGAAATGTTCGCCCATCGCGCTGTTGCCTCAAACCGCGTCGTAAATGACTTCGAGGGTTTTCTTTTCGACAACCTCGACACCGCACATGTCTTCCATGGTGGCGGGTTGGAGAACGAAGTCGCGACCCGTGGCGGAGGCCGAGAACAAACCAAGCAATTGGTCCTGGTTGAGCGGCTTCGGGCGCAGCGGCGGCGCATCGGCGACGTTTTGTGCTAAGGCTTCGAAGAGCGATCCCCATTGGCTTTCGGGTGTGCCGATAATCTGATAGCTCGCGCTCTTGCGGCGGATGTCTTCATCGGCAGGGATCGAAGCGAGTACCGGAATGTTCACTGCTTCGGCAAAGGCCTGCGCTTCTCCGGTCGAATCATCCTTGTTGATCACAATACCGGCAACGCCAACATTGCCGCCAAGCTTGCGGAAATATTCTACCGCAGAGCAGACATTGTTAGCGACGTAAAGCGATTGCAGATCGTTTGAGCCGACGATGATGACCTTCTGGCACATGTCACGTGCAATCGGCAGACCGAAGCCCCCGCAAACGACGTCGCCAAGGAAGTCGAGCAGAACGTAATCGAAGCCCCAATCGTGGAAGCCTAATTTTTCGAGCAGTTCAAAACCGTGAATGATACCGCGCCCGCCGCAACCGCGGCCAACTTCCGGGCCACCCAACTCCATCGCGAAGACACCGTCACGCTTGAAGCAGACGTCGCCGATTTTGACCTCTTCACCGGCGAGTTTCTTTTTCGTCGATGTTTCGATGATGGTTGGGCAAGCTTTGCCGCCGAACAACAATGATGTTGTATCGCTTTTCGGATCGCAACCGATGAGCAGAACTTTTTTACCCTGCTGCGCCATCATGTAAGAAAGGTTGGCGAGTGTGAAACTCTTGCCGATCCCGCCCTTGCCATAAATGGCGATGATCTGCGTTTCCTTGGTGGGCTCGCCAGTAGCCACCGGGGGCGGCTCCTGCGAGGCCTCGCTCCGCAAGCGCTGTACAAACTGGACCGTCTGTGCGGGTGTAGAAGAGCTCATCAGTGTCTCCAGTCGAGGATCATCTTGAGGCAGGCGCTTTCGCCGAAGGCCTGTTCATAGGCCTCATGCGCCCGCCCGGGGCTTTGGGTGTGAGTGATCAGGCCATCCAGGCACAGAGTGCCGTCATGGACCAATGCGGTGGTGGCCAGCAGGTCGGCGCGCTTCCATTCGGAGGCCACGCGTATGGTGGCTTCACGCATGAAGGCTTGCGGGTAAGCGAAGCTGATGTCTTCCTTGTAGAAGCCGGCCAGCACCACCTCGCCACCCGGCTTGAGTCGGGCGATGAGGCGGTTGACGATGCTGGCATCGCCGCTGACGTCATAGATCGCCGGATAGTCCTTGCGGTCATCGTCGGTCGGATCGATGACGGTGTATCCCACGGCGCCTTCGCGGCGCTGCGGATGCGTTTCCCACACCACTGGAGGAGCCGCGCCCGAGGCGACTGTCAGGCGGGCCAGCAGGCGGCCCATGATGCCGTGTCCGACGATCAGCGCCGGCGGCGCTGCCGGCTCGCGGGTGCCCCCGACGGCCACGCTGTGATAGGCGGTTGCGGCCAAGGCCAGCAGGGTGGCGTTGTGGGCCAGTGCGTCATGCACCTTGACCACCCGGGCGCTGGCCGCTACCAGTCGGGAACCCGCGCCACCGAAGAGGTTGTGAACCCCTTCAAAGCTGTGGGAGCCAGGCACAAAGACCCGGTCGCCCAGGGCCAGGCCCTGGTTGCCTTCGGGGTGCATCCTGACGATGTGGCCGGTGGTCTCGTAGCCGGGGACCAGCGGGTAACCCATGCCGGGAAAGGGGGGCATGCTGCCGTCCCATAGCAATCGCTCGGTGCCGGTGCTGATGCCGCTGAAGTCCACCTCGACTTCCACCTGGCCAGGGCCTAAATCTCGCAGGTCCAAAGAGCGCACCGACAGTTCCTGCGGACTTTGAAAGACGATCGCTGAGGCCTTCATGACTGCATTCTTGAGTTGACATTGATATGTGTCAACTTAAATTGACGCATTAGACGGAAAACTAGGGTAAACACTGATCTGGCGAGCAAATCCAGGCTCCTTCAGGGTTTGCGGGCCAGCAGCAAGCTGCCGTGCAGAGGCACTGGGTTGGGGATGGCGCGGACCGAGCCGAAACCGGCCTGCATCAGCAGGTTTTGCAGCTCGCCGGCCGTGCGCAGCCGGCCCCGGCCCATGGCCAGCAGATAAAAATGAAAGTAGGCGTCACTTGGGCAGGGTCGGCCCTCGGGTTCTGCCATCGGCTCGGCCAACAGCAGGTGGCCACCGGCTGGCAGAGCGGCATGGATAGACCGCAGCAGGTGCACCACCGCTTCATCGGCATGGTCGTGCGCCACCCGCAACAGGGTGATCAGGTCGGCGCCGCGAGGCAGGTCGTCGTTGCGGAAGCTTCCTCCGATGCAACGGATGCGCTGGCTCAGCCCAGCTTCTGCGATACGCTGCCGGGCCAGTTCTGCCACGCCGGGCAGGTCAAACAGTTGCAGCTGCAAATGCGGCACGTGTCGGGCCAGTGCGCTGACCCAGCCGCCTTGACCGCCGCCCACATCCAGCACCACCTGATGCTGGCCAAAGTCGTAGGCTGCCAGCAGCTCCTGGATGAGGAAACTTTGGGACCGCGCCATCAGTTCCGAATAGCGGGCTACCTGGTGTTCATCGGGCCGGCTCTGGCTGAAAGCCTGCAACTCAGCGGTGGTTTGGCCCTGACTCCATGCCCGGTGCTGGGGCGCGGCCGTCGCCTCGCCCGCGGTGCCAGTGGGGTAGGGCCAGTAGGCGTGCATGCCCGATGATTCGGGCCGTTGCAACAGCCCGATGGGGTCAACCA
>JBILUT010000272.1:0-3298 GCA_044370875.1 Polaromonas sp.
GCGGGTATCGCAAAACGAGGCAAAGGTCTGACGAATATCTGAACGGCTCAAGCTGCCATAGTGGCGCATACAAGCCAGCCATGTCTGGGGCCAGCCCAATTGCACCACCAATTCACGCGGCAAGCCAAAGGGGAAATCAAATCCGCACACCCAGGTGCGGTCTGCCGACAGCCAGTCGGCGTAAGCCTGCAAGGTGGTCAACCGTTCCAGGCCAAGCAACTGCACGCGCCCTCGCTCGAGGTGGCCAGTGGCCATGACGATAGGTTTGCGAGGACCGGGGCTGCTGGAAAAATCGCAGCCCGCCAGCAACATGCTCATGTCAGAACCCAGAGGCGCTGCAACGCCGCGGGACAAAACCGCTCAGACTCGCCCCATGATCGAAGCAGTGGCCATGAGTTCTTCCAGCAGCGCCAGCGCAACGCGACCAGAAATGGCATAGGGGTCGAGTTCGGGGCGCTCGCAGTACTTCAAGACGATGGAGGCGTTGAGCTTGGCCAGATTCACCTGACCCATGGTCCAGCCGCCGAAGCTGCGCTCGGTGATCTCGTCATAGCTCAGCAGCACCACGTCTTTGTGGCGAGCATCGCGCAGGATATGACCGTACAGTTCATTGACCGGGGCGCGGCCGCCTTCGAGCGCCTGCAGAAAAACACCGCTGCCGTGACACAAGATGCCCGTGATGCCGAAGGCCGGGTTGTGCTGGCGCGATTGGGAGAGGATGGCCTCCGTGGCTTCGGTTTGGGGATCGGCCGCGCGGCTGGCGTAGATCAGACGAACCAACATGATGAAGATGCCCTGTGAGTTAGCACAAACAACGCAGATCGCCGCGTCATTCGAAGGTTTTCTTGGGAATCAAGGATAGGAATTCTCGGCGCAGATTCGGGTCCTTGAGGAACACGCCGCGCATGACTGAATTGATCATTCGGCTGTCGAGATCTTTCACCCCGCGCCAGCCCATGCAGAAGTGGGTGGCCTCCATCACAATAGCCAGCCCATCGGGCTGCGTCTTCTCCTGGATCAGGTCAGCCAGTTGCACCACCGCCTCTTCCTGGATCTGCGGGCGACCCATCACCCACTCGGCCAGACGGGCATACTTGGACAGCCCGATGACGTTGGTACGCTCGTTGGGCATGACCCCAATCCAGACCTGGCCGATGACCGGGCAAAAATGGTGCGAGCAGGCACTGCGTACTTTAATCGGGCCGACGATCATCAGCTCATTGAGATGCTCGGCATTGGGAAATTCCGTGATCGCAGGCGCCTTGACGTAGCGGCCCTTGAACACTTCCTGGAGGTACATCTTGGCCACGCGGCGGGCGGTGTCCTGCGTGTTGTGATCGTTTTCTGTGTCAATGACCAGGCTCTGCAGCACACCGCGCATCTTCAGCTCGACTTCATCGAGCAGTTGCTCGAGCTCACCGGGCTCTATGAAGTCAGCGATGTTGTCGTTGGCATTAAAGCGCCGACGCGCGGCCACGATGCGCTCGCGGATCTTGACGGACAAGGGGGTGCCCTGTTCGGAGCCGTGATCGGAGGTCGAGCCAGGGGTGGATTTCATGAGCATTGGCTATGTTAGCAAGCTTTGGTGTCAACCGACGCTTACACCTGCAATGCGGCAGGGCCATAGCCCGGAAACGAATCAGATTGAGGACGTCGCTCGCAGCAGCGCTTGCAAATCGGCCAGGGTGCTGGCCTCGTGCAGCGGCTTGTCGCTGCGCAGCCGGCTGATACGCGGAAAACGCAAGGCCACGCCGCTCTTGTGACGACCGCTGTGCATGATGCCCTCAAAGGCCAGCTCGAAAACCAGACTGGGGCGCACACTGCGCACCGGGCCGAATTTATCAACTATCGAGCGCGAGACGATGGCATCGACCTGCCGCATCTGTACATCGCTGAGGCCCGAATAGGCCTTGGCAAAAGCCACCAAGTGCAGCGGCTGCTCGACCAGGGGACGGTCCTCCTGCTGCACCGGTAGCGGCTGCCGACGGGCAATCGCCTCCACCACCGCCTGTGCCTCTTGCGCACTTGCGGGGGGCCGGTTCCACACGCCGAAGGTGTAGTCACTGTAGAGCAGAGCACGCCGTCCATGCCCGGCCTGGGCATAGATGAGCACACCGTCGATCACCATGGGCTGGCTTTTCCATTTGAACCACAGGCCCTGGCTGCGAGTGCGTCCGATCCCGTAGCGCGAATCAAGATGCTTGAGCATCAGGCCCTCCACACCCTGTTCGCGCGCCTGCTGACGCCGCCCATTCAATTCATCCCAGCTGGGCTCGGACAACAGGGCCGAGGCAGCGATGGCGCGCCCCTGCAGCAAGACCTGCAAACGAGCGCGCCGTTCACGCAAGCTCAAGGACCGCAAGTCGCAGCCCTGCTCCTCGAGCAAGTCATAGGCCAGGAACACGACCGGCAGACGTTCCAGAAAAGAAGCCGATGGGCGCTTGCGCCCCAGGCGCTTCTGCAAATCCGAAAAGGGCGCAGGTCGATCATCGCGCCAGACCAGCAACTCACCATCGAGCACCGTGCCCGGCGGCAGGTCGTGAGCAGCGCCTAAAACGTCTGGAAAGGCCTCGTTGAGCAGTTCCTCGCCGCGCGACCACAGCCAGACGCCCTCCCCGCGCCGCACGAGCTGGGCACGCACGCCGTCGTACTTCCATTCGACCTGCCAGTCGGACACCGGGCCCAGGTCTTCATCAGTGTAGGACTGAGCCAAAAAAAAGGGATAGGGCCGCCCGTCCTGAACCTGCGGCGCATCGACCGCCGTTAAAGCGGCGAAGGCCTGTGCATCAGGTCGTCTGCCAGCGTCGGTGTAACCCATCATGCGCTGCGCCACCACGCCCAGGGGCAGTCCGGCATGCTCGGCCAGCGCACGCTGCACCAACTGTCGGCTGACACCGACCCGGAACCCACCGCCCACCAGCTTGACCCAGAGAAATACACCACGCCGATCCAGCGACCGCCACTGGACCAGGATCTCGCTGCGCTGGGCTGCCTCGTCCAAATCACGAAGCGCCAGCAAGCGCTGCTCCATCCAGGCCGCCAGGGACAGGTCATCGGGCTGGCCGGACTCTGGCAGCAGATGGGCGATGGTTTCAGCCAGATCCCCCACGGACTGATAGCTGGCCTCAAACAGCCAAGCGGGTAAGCCGGCCTGCTCTGCCGCCAACTCTTTGATCAGAGCCGTGCGCACCAGCCGACGCGGCTTGCCGCCGGCCAACACATAAACTGCCCAAGCCGCATCGGCCGCATCGGTACGCGCCAGATAGCTCTTGAGCGCCTGCAGCTTGACGGCGATCGA
>JBILUT010000273.1:0-3289 GCA_044370875.1 Polaromonas sp.
GATGTCGATCGAAGCGAAAAGACGGCGCACCAGGCCTTGCGCCGCTTCGTAGCCAGCATCGAGATAAACCGCGCCGATCAGCGCCTCAAGTGCATCGGCCAGGATGGAAGGGCGCTGGCTGCCGCCAGAGCGGGCCTCGCCCTCACCGAGGCGGATCAGGTCGGGCAGACCCAGTTGCACCGCCAGCCCGTGCAGGTAGTCCTGCCGGACCAGATGGGCTCGCACCCGCGACATCTCGCCTTCGGGCCGGCCAGCCAAGCGTTCATAAAGCAGGTCGGCCACAGCCAGGTTGAGCACCGAGTCACCGAGGAACTCAAGCCGCTCATTGTGCCCAGCGCCAAAGCTTCGGTGAGTCAGGGCCAGCCTGAGCAAGGCCGCGTCCCCAAAAAGATGCCCCAGCCGATGCTGCAAGCCCGACAGATCTTCGTGGGGGTCGGCTGCGCGCACGTTAGTCGAAGGATCCAATGCGCTTGAGGTTGCCGAAGTTCATCCAGACAAAGAAGGCCTTGCCCACGATGTTCTCCTCTGGCACAAAGCCCCAGAAGCGCGAATCGAGCGAGTTGTCACGGTTGTCGCCCAGCATGAAGTAGTGCCCCGGCGGCACCTTGCAGACCACGCCTTCGGCGCTGTAGAGACAGTTCTCACGAAACTTGAAATTCTCAGCGCCCGGCACAAAAGCCGGCCGGTCGGCCTCAACGACGATACGGTACCGGCGGCTCGCGTCAGCGGTCTGCTCCTCGAACTGCTTGGTATAGCGCAAGGCGTCGGCATCAAAAAAATCGGGCAAGGCCTTTTGGGTCAGGGGCTTGCCGTTGACACTGAGCTGCTTGTTCAGATAAGCCACCTCATCGCCCGGAACAGCCACCACCCGCTTGATGTAATCCAGGCTGGGCTTGGGCGGATACCTGAACACCATGACATCGCCTCGCTGGGGGCTGTTGTTGTCGATGATCTTGGTGTTGATGACCGGCAGCCTCACGCCGTAGTGGAATTTGTTGACCAGAATCAGGTCATTGATGAGCAAGGTGGGGATCATCGAGCCCGAAGGAATCTTGAACGGTTCGAACAAGAAAGACCGCAGGATGAAGACGATGGCAATCACCGGAAACAGGCCTGCGGTCCAGTCCAACCACCAGGGCTGCATCAGGAGCTTGTCCTTGGCCTGCCCGACATCCACCTCGTCGGCACGCACGCCGAGCTTGTGCAATTGCTCCTGACGCTGGGCATGGGCCTCTTCAAAGGCCTGGGCGGCACGTCGGCGCTGCGGCAGGAAATAAAAACGCTCAGCCAGCCAATACAAGCCGGAGACCAGCGTGGCCATGAAAAGGAGCAAGGCGAAATTGCCTTCGATGTAGCCCAGGTACCAAGACGCGCCGTACCCGACAAAGGCAGCCAGAACAAAAGCGGTCAGCGTGCTCATGCGATTTATTCTTCCACCTGCAAGATCGCCAGGAAGGCCTCTTGCGGGACCTCAACGGTTCCGATCTGTTTCATGCGCTTCTTGCCGGCCTTTTGCTTTTCGAGGAGCTTGCGCTTGCGGGTGATATCGCCGCCATAACACTTGGCAATCACGTTTTTGCGCAACGCCTTGATTGTCTCACGGGCAATGATGTTGCCCCCGATGGCTGCCTGAATGGCGACGTCAAATTGCTGCCGGCTGATGATCTCACGCATCTTGGCGGCCACCGCGCGGCCTCGGTACTGGGACTGGCTGCGGTGGACGATGATCGACAGCGCATCGACCTTCTCACCGTTGAGCAACATGTCGACCTTCACCACGTCGGACTTGCGGTATTCCTTGAACTCGTAGTCCATGGAGGCATAACCGCGGCTGACTGACTTGAGCTTGTCAAAGAAATCGAGCACGATCTCCCCGAGCGGCAGGTCGTAGGTCAGCATGACCTGCTTGCCGTGGTAGGCCATGTTGATCTGCTGGCCGCGCTTCTGGTTGGCCAGAATCATCACCGGCCCCACGTACTCTTGGGGCATGTACAGATGGACGGTCACGATCGGCTCGCGGATTTCCTGAATCCGGCCGGCATCGGGCATCTTTGACGGGTTCTCCACCTTGATCACCTCGCCATCGCCCTTGACCACCTCGTAGACCACGCTGGGCGCGGTTGTGATCAGGTCCTGGTCGAATTCGCGCTCCAGGCGTTCCTGGACAATTTCCATGTGCAGCAGGCCCAAAAAGCCACACCGAAAGCCAAAGCCCAACGCCTGACTGACCTCCGGTTCATAGCGAAGCGCCGAATCGTTGAGCTGCAGTTTCTCCAGCGCATCGCGCAGCGCGTCGTACTCGCTGGCCTCGGACGGGTACAGGCCCGCAAAAACCTGCGGCTGCACCTCCTTGAAGCCAGGCAACGGCTCGGTGGCCGAAGGCAGGTTGGCGCCGCTGGAGGCCTTGATCACGGTCACGGTATCGCCCACCTTGGCCGCCTTGAGCTCTTTGATGCCCGCAATCACATAGCCCACCTCGCCGGCCTCCAGCGCATCACGGGGCTGGTTGGCGGGGGTAAAGACGCCCAGCTTTTCAGCGTTGTAGGTGGCCTCGGTCGCCATCAGCTTGATGCGGTCACCGCGGGCCAGACGGCCATCAACCACCCGCACCAGCATGACCACCCCGACATAGGCGTCGTACCAGCTGTCGATGATCATGGCGCGCAGCGGCGCGTCGGGCTGACCGCGCGGGGCGGGCACCTGGGCCACCACCAGCTCCAGGATGTCCTCGACCCCCATGCCGGTTTTGGCCGAGCAAGGCACCGCGCCGGAGGCGTCGATCCCGATGACGTCCTCAATCTCCTGCTTGGCCGTCTCCGGATCTGCCTGAGGCAAGTCCATCTTGTTGAGCACCGGCAGCACCTCGACCCCAAGATCGAGCGCGGTGTAGCAATTGGCCACCGTCTGCGCCTCGACGCCCTGCGAGGCATCGACCACCAGCAGCGCCCCCTCGCAGGCTGACAACGACCGGCTGACCTCGTACGAGAAGTCCACATGGCCGGGGGTGTCGATCAGATTGAGGTTGTAGAGCTGCCCGTCGCGGGCCTTGTACTGAAGCGCCGCCGTCTGCGCCTTGATGGTGATCCCGCGCTCTTTTTCCAAATCCATCGAGTCGAGCACCTGAGCGCTCATCTCGCGGTCCTGCAGTCCGCCGCAACGCTGTATGAGCCGGTCAGCCAGGGTGGACTTGCCGTGATCGATGTGCGCGATGATGGAGAAATTTCTGATGTGCTTCATCAAAGGGGTGGCCTAAGTGCTTGAAAGTATTGTTTGGACGGGCAGAGGGGCG
>JBILUT010000274.1:0-3288 GCA_044370875.1 Polaromonas sp.
GTTCGCTACCTGCCGCAGAAATAGAGCTAGGGCGTCGGGCCGAATTCCACGCGCCAGCCTGAATCTTTCTCTTGCGCAGCGGGTAGATCGGACCGATCGAGCGCGTCCTTGGCCGTGCAAATCGTTCAATCGGCAGCGACCGTGGTTGCTGAGGCCTTCTCGATCTGCTCGCTCAGCTCCAGCCAGCGCTCTTCCAGTCGCTCAATGTCCTGCATCAGCGTCTTGAGCAGCTTGCCGTTTTCAGCCAAAACCGTTGCGGCGGTGCTTGTGGCCATCAGCTCCTGAAGGCGCCGCTCCTCCGATTGGGCCTTGGTCAATCGCTCCTCAATTTGCTGCAGCTCTTTCTTGAGTGGCCGCAGCGCAGCCAGTTGCTGCTGTTGGGCCAGTTTGGCCTGCTTGCGCTGTTGTCCGGTGGACGCCGTGGGATGAGCCGCCTGATTTTTGGCCTGCTCACGTTGTCGGCGCGCCTCTTCCAGCAGGTAGCGCTGGTAGTCATCCAGATCGCCGTCATAGGGCCGCAGGGTGCCGCCGGCCACCAACCAGAATTCGTCGCACACGGATCGCAGCAGGGCCCGGTCGTGGCTGACCAGCATCACCGTGCCTTCAAATTCATTGAGGGCCATCGCAAGCGCTTGCCGGGTGGCCAGGTCAAGGTGGTTGGTGGGCTCGTCGAGCAGTAGTAGGTTGGGGCGCTGCCAAACCAGCATGGCCAGCACCAAGCGCGCCTTCTCGCCCCCGCTCATGGTGCCAACGGCCTGCTGAATCTTGTCACCGCCAAAATTAAATTGCCCCAGAAAATTGCGCAGATCCTGTTCGCGTGACTCTTGCGCAGGCGCTTGCGCTTGGGCGCTTTCGCGGGCCAGGGTGATCATGTGCTGCAGCGGATCCTCATCAGGCCTGAGCACATCGAGCTCTTGCTGCGCAAAATAGCCGATCACCAGCCCCTTGCCCTCCACCACGCGTCCGGCGCGTGCAGCCAGCGTTCGCGCGATGGTTTTGACCAGTGTGGACTTGCCTTGCCCATTGGCGCCGAGGATACCGATGCGTTGACCCGCCAGAACTGATTGGCAGATGTCGCGAACAACCACCCGTTCGGCTTGCCCGGCCAATGCGCCGGGGTAGCCCACGCTGACATCTTGCAGGCTCAGCATGGGATTGGGCAGTCCCACTGGGGGTTTGAAGGTAAAGCTGAAGTCGGCCTCAGCCAGCAGAGGCGCGATCTTGTCCATGCGTTCGAGCGCCTTGATCCGGCTTTGCGCCTGCCTGGCTTTGGTGGCTTTCGCTTTAAAGCGATCAATAAATTTCTGCAGATGCGCCATTTGCTCTTGCTGCCGAGCGTAGGCCGCTGCCTGCAGTGACATCCTTTCGGCGCGCTGGGCTTCAAAGTGGCTGTAGTTGCCAGCGTAGCGGTGCAGCTGCGCCTGCTCAATGTGCAGGGTGCTGCGGGTGACCGCATCGAGAAAGTCGCGGTCATGGCTGATGACGATCAAAGTGCCGCTGTAGCGCTGCAGCCAGCCTTCAAGCCAGACCAGTGCATCGAGGTCGAGGTGGTTGGTCGGCTCGTCGAGCAGCAGCAGGTCCGAGGGACACATCAGGGCGCGGGCCAGTTGCAGGCGCATGCGCCAGCCGCCGGAGAAGTTGTTGACGGCTTGCTCGAGTTCGGCCACGGCAAAACCGAGTCCGAGGATGAGCGCCTGGGCCCGCGCTCGCGCATCGTGGTCACCGGCATCGTGCAGGCGCACAAAGGCTTGTGCGATGCGCTCGCCATCGTCGCTGTTCTGCGCCTGTTGCAGCTGGGCCCGAGCCTGCATCAGGCGGTCATCACCACCCAAAACGAAGTCGGTGGCGCTCTGCGTGGTTTCGGGCATGTCCTGCGAAACCTGCGCGACTTGCCAGTGCGCCGGCAGGCTGAGCTGTCCGCTGTCCTCATGCAGGCTGCGGTTGAGCAGGGCGAACAGGCTTGATTTGCCGGCCCCATTGCGCCCCACCAGTCCGACCTTCTCGCCCGGGTTGATGGTCGCGTTGGCACCATCGAGCAACACCTTGCTGCCTCGCCGCAGCACCAGGTTCTTTAGGCTGATCATCGCGCTGAGGGCGGCTCAAAAGCAGCCAGCAGCTGCTCGCGCTCGAGCAGGAGGACCTGGTCGCTGCCGGCGCTCGTCTCAAGCCAGACCGGTGCGAGATCGGGGAAGGCCCGTTCAAAGTGGTTCCGTTCATGGCCCACTTCCAGCACCAACACGGCTTTTTCGCACATGCGCGAACTTGCCTGGCGCAGCAGGATGCGGATGAAATCCATGCCATCTTCGCCACCGGCAAGCGCTAGCGCCGGCTCGGCGCGAAACTCTGGCGGCAGGCGGGCCATGCTGGCGGCGTTGACGTAGGGCGGATTGCACACGATCAGGTCGTAGGGCCCGTGACAGCGGTCCATTCCATTGGATTGGATCAGCGTGATGCGATCGGCGAGGCCATGCTGATCCACATTGATGCGCGCCACCTCCAGCGCGTCTGCACACAGGTCGGCGCCTTCGACCTGAACCTCGGGATAGGTGAGGGCGGCGATGACGGCCAGGCTGCCATTGCCGGTGCATAAGTCCAGCACGCGTCGGGTGTGCTCGCCCAGCCACAGGTCCAGGGTGGCGTCGGTCATCAGCTCGGCGATGAAGGAGCGCGGGATGATCGCCCGTTCGTCGACGTAGAACGGAAACCCGACCAGCCACGCTTGCTGTGTCAGGTAGGCGGTCGGACGACGCTCGTCGATGCGGCGTCGCACCAGATTCCGCACGCGGGCGATCTCGGGCTCGGACACGGAACGCCCGCCCAAGGCTTGGAGATCGCTGTCAAGCGGCAAGTCCAGCGACCAGAGCACCAGCCAGGCCGCTTCGTCGAAAGGGTCTAAAGTCCCCTGGCCCAGACCTCGCTCGGCATCGATGCCAGCGGCTCGCAGCTGCCCCGCCACCGCCTCGACCAGCGGCAACAAGCGCATCACACTCATGCGCCGGCCAAGCGCTCGAGCACGCCCTTGTAGATGTCTTTGAGCGGCTCGATATCGTCGACCGCCACATGCTCATCAATCTTGTGGATACTGGCATTGACCGGGCCGAATTCAACCACTTGTTCGCAGATCTGCGCAATGAAGCGCCCGTCGCTGGTGCCGCCGGTGGTCGACAGCTCGGTGTTGACGCCGGTGCGAGCGCGAATGGCTTCTCGCATGGCCTCAACCAATCGACCCTGCGGGGTTAGAAAGGGTTGGCCGCCCAGCGTCCAAGTCAGCTCATGTTCGACCTGGTG
>JBILUT010000275.1:0-3285 GCA_044370875.1 Polaromonas sp.
GAGCCAAGCGGGCAAGTGGCCAGCGTCTGTCGTACTCATGGCAGATAGGCCTTCGAGCGAACGGCCGCCTGCACCTCTTCCCAGACCGCCGTCACATCCTGGTGGGCATTGATACGTACAAAACGGCCGGGGTCTGCCCGCATCCGGGCGGCATAGCCGGCCGCCACCTGCTCAAAGAAGGCTTGAGGCTGAGACTCGAACTTGTCGGGTAAGCGGGCTCCGGCCAAACGCTGCGCAGCGACGCTCGCAGGCAGGTCAAACCAGAGGGTCAGCGCCGGTTGCAGCAGGCCGCCACCGCCTGCCGCCTGGACCCAATGCTCCAGCGCCGAAAGCACCGTCAAATCAAAGCCTCTGCCGTGGCCCTGGTAGGCAAAGGTGGCGTCGGTAAAGCGATCGCACAGCACCACGTCGCCACGAGTCAGGGCCGGAATGATCACGCCCTGCAGATGATCGCGACGGGCTGCAAAGATCAGCAGCGCTTCGGTCAGCGGATCCATGGGCTCAGACAGGATGAGTGTTCGCAACTGTTCGGCCAGCGGCGTACCCCCGGGCTCTCGGGTCAGCGTGACCTGACGGCCGGCCGCACGAAAGGCCTGAGCCAGCTGGCCGACATGAGTGGACTTGCCAGCCCCGTCTATGCCTTCAAAACTGATGAAAAGACCGTTTTCGGACATCACCGCGATCAGGCGGGCTCAGCGCCCGCGTATGAATTTGTCAACCGCCCGATTGTGCTCTTCCAGAGTCGCGCTGAACTGACTACTACCATCGCCTCGGGCGACAAAATAAAGAGCTGGCGTGCGTGCGGGTTGAACGACCGCCAGCAACGCTGCCTTGCCGGGCATGGCAATTGGCGTGGGAGGTAGCCCTGCACGGGTGTAGGTGTTGTAAGGGGTATCGGCAAGCAGATCGCGCTTGCGCAGGTCACCGTCGAAACGATCGCCCAGCCCGTAAATGACCGTGGGATCGGTCTGCAAACGCATTCCGATGCGAAGACGGTTTACAAACACGCCGGCAATCAGCGGGCGATCGGAGGCCTTGCCCGTTTCCTTCTCGACGATGCTCGCCAGAATGAGCGCTTCCTCGGGCGTGCGAATCGGCAGGTCTGCGCTGCGTTGGGCCCAGACCTGAGCCAGGCGCTTATCCATGGCTTTGGCGGCACGCTGGAGCACCAGCAGATCGCTGCTCCCTTTGCCGTAGCTGTAGGTATCAGGAAAGAACCGGCCTTCGGGATGGACTCCGGGCAGCCCGATACGCTCCATGATTTGCGCATCGCTCAGATCGCGCGAATCGGGCTTGAGCATGTCGGCGCGGGCCAGGGCCGCCCGGATCTGCGAAAACCGAAGCCCCTCAGGGAAGGTGACATGTCGCAAGGCCTCTTCGCCCAGGACCAACATGCGCAGCAGTGAACGCGGGCTGGTTCCAGGTGCGATCTCGTAATTGCCAGCGCGAATCTGCCGAGCCTGCCCCGAAAGCCGGAACCAGCTAAACAACAACGAGGCGTTGACGTCAACCCCTGCGCGGCGCACATCGTGGGCAATCTCGCGTGGCGAAGTGCCTGGCTCGATCAAAAGATCCAGAGCCGGGGTGCCGGCCGGCAAACTCAATGACATGGGCGCGTGCAGCCACCAGGCCAAGCTCGCCGCGGTGAAGATCAGGCCCAGAAAAATCACGGCTAGAAGCCGGCGGACAACTCGCACAGAGATACTTGGTCGATCAGGCCCATGCATGGGCGGGGAAAGGTCGGACGATCATAATTGACCCATGTCTGATTCAAGCGAACTCCTCACGCTCAACCCTGCCGTGCAATCGGGGCAAGTCGAGTTGTCCCACATGGGGGTGATCGAGGTCAGCGGGGCTGACGCCACCGCCTTCCTGCAAGGTCAGCTGACCCAAGACGTGGCCCTGCTCGGCACCGATGCGGCGCGCTTGGCCGCTTACTGCAACGCGAAGGGACGCATGCAGGTGAGCTTTATCGTGATCAGGCGCAGCGCAGAGCAACTGCTGCTGCTTTGCGCGCGCGAGAGCGTGGCCGCCATGGTCAAGCGCCTTTCCATGTTTGTATTGCGGGCCAAGGTACGAATCAGCGATGTCACCGACCAGTACCGCATGTTTGGATTAACCGGCTCGGCCATTGAGGCGGTGGTGCCAGGACTCTCCAGCCGGCCCGCCTGGAGCAGGCAGGACAAGGGCGAGGCCATGGTCGTCCATCTGTATCCCGGGGCCGGGGTGGCACGCGCCTGCTGGTTGGCGCCCCTTTCTGCACCGGCTCCGCACGGTATCGACTCGGTCTCTCTGGGCTACTGGCATTGGCTCAGTGTGCGATCGGGTCTGGCCATGGTGGGGCCCGCGACCTTCGAGGCCTTTGTCCCCCAGATGCTCAATTACGAATCGGTGGGCGGCGTGAGCTTCAAGAAGGGCTGCTACCCCGGACAAGAGGTCGTGGCTCGCAGCCAGTTCAGAGGCAGTATCAAACGGCGCGCCTATCTGGCGCATGCCCAGGCTGCCTTGCTCATCGGCCAAGAGGTGTTTCATGACAGCGATGGCCAGCAGGCGTGCGGCCTCATTGCGGCGGCTGCGCCCCGACCTGATGGACAGGGTTTTGATGCCATCGTCTCCATGCAGGTCAGCGCCGCCCAGGCCGAGGCCGGGCATCTGCGCGCCGCAGACCCCGCCGCGGGTCCTGTGCTTAGCCTCATGCCGCTGCCCTATGCGCTGCTTGAAGACATCTGATCCCGCAGCCCAGCCAGAGGGCTGTGAAGACCCATCCCCATGTGCCTGATCGCCTTTTCGATCGGCGCGCACCCACGCTGGCCGCTGCTGATCGCCTCCAACAGGGACGAGCACTTTGAGCGCCCTACCCTGCCCTTGCAGAAATGGACCTCGCCTGCCGGTCAGGCTTTAATCAGCGGGCGTGATGGACGATCGGGGGGCATCTGGCTGGGCCTGGGCGAACGTGGTCGTGTAGCGTGGTTGACCAACGTGCGGGAACCCGTGCAACAAGGAGGCGCCCGATCGCGCGGTGAGTTGCCCCTGGCCTGGATCGATGGCACTGACAGCGTGCAAGCCTTCATCGACCGGCTCGATCCCCTGGCCTACCCGGGCTTCAACCTGGTGGTGGGTGATCTGGTGCAGCAGCGCTGGCACTGGATCAGCAACCGTCGCCCCGGTTTGCAACAGATGCAGGCGGATTGGCAGCAACAGCCCTTGTCGCCCGGCGTCTACGGCCTGTCCAACGCTTTTCTGGACACCCCTTGGCCCAAGACGGTCAAGTTGCGGCAGCAGTTG
>JBILUT010000277.1:0-3245 GCA_044370875.1 Polaromonas sp.
CCGCCTGATCCAGACGGCGCTGGCCAATACCCGTGGCCGGCGCATCGAGGCGGCCATGAAACTGGGCATAGGCCGCAATACCATCACACGCAAGATTCAAGAGCTAGGCCTCGAGTGATTCGCGATCGCTGCAAGGGCGCGGCGATGACGACAGTCCTGCGGCTGCTCCGATGTGCAGGGGCCAGGGCCTGCGCTGTACATCGATTGAGGTCTAGACCGGCTGCTTGATTTCCACCAGCACTGGCGCATGATCGCTGGGGCGTTCGTTCTTGCGCGGTTGCTTGTCAATGACGCAGGACAAAACCTGCTCCTTCAGGGTCTGGCTGACCAGGATATGGTCGATTCGCAGACCCCGGTTGCGCCGAAACGCCAGGTCGCGATAGTCCCACCACGAATAGCTTTTAGGAGCCTGATCAAACAACCGAAAGGCGTCCACCAAGCCCAGATTCAGCAGGCCCTGGAAGGCTTGGCGTTCTTCGGTGGTGTGGTGGATAGTTTCGCGCAAGCCGTCTGGGTCGTAGGTGTCGCGGTCATCGGCGGTGATGTTGAAATCGCCCAGCAGGATCAGAGCTTGGGGCCCTGCCGCTTCTTCGGCCAGCCATAGTCGAAGACCCTCAAGCCAGCGCATTTTGTAGGCAAATTTCTCGCTGCCGGGCTCTTGCCCGTTGACAAAATAAGCATTGACCAGGCGAACCGACAAGCCGGGTGTTTTGACCGTGGCTGCGAGGACCCGGGCCTGTTCGTCTTCAAACCCTTTGATGTTGCGCTGGATGTCTTCTAGGGGGTGACGACTGCAGATGGCCACCCCGTTGTAGGTTTTTTGTCCGAACACTGCACAGTAGGGATAGCCGGCCCTCTCGAAGGCCTGAATCGGAAATTTATCGTCGGTAATCTTCAGCTCTTGCAGGCAGAGCAGATCGACCGGTTGTGCGGTCAGCCAATCCACCACCTGGGGCAGTCGGACTGCAAGCGAATTGACATTCCAGGTGGCTATTTTCAACAGAGGCTCCGTCATGCCCAACACGAATCAGGCGTTAGTGATGCTGCTCTCGGTCCGGACCAGATGATGATCGAGTGCATCCAGGAACTCATCGAGCATCTCAAAGTGGGGCAAGGCTCCGCTGGCAAAGACTTGCACCCGCCAGTTCGCGCGGTGCTCCAACAAGGTCTTTTGGCGGTAGTCGGTGAAGTCGCCACGCACACCGTGGCACATCCAGACGGGCATTTGCAGGCTCTCGTAGACGTTGAGAATGTCGCGGCTGAACAAGGCGCCGGCCAGAAAGCTCAGGGGCGCGTGCTCGGCACCGGGTGCTCGCGCCGTGCGCACGGCTTCTTCAAACATCAACGGGTCAATTTCGGGTCGGCCCCAGGTTTTTCGCAGGAAGAACCGCACCACCGCGGGTCGGGTCAGCAGCGAGAACAGACCCGGACCTACGGCTTGCAGCGCGCGGTGCAAGCGCGGCATGCCAGCGGTGCTTGCGGGGGCACCGCGCCGCTGCAGTCGCCCGCTCAGGCCGGTGGGACTGACCAGCGCCAGGCTGCGCCAGCACGCTGGGTTTTCGCTGGCTGCACGGGCCAGGAATTCGCACGACAGTGACAACGCCAGCGCATCAACGGGGGCCGGTCCCGATTGACGCTGAATGTGCGCCACCACGCCATGCAGGGCATCGGTCATCAGCCGAGGGGTGTAGAGTTTTCGCGGGCGGGCGGTGGCACCAAAGCCGGGCAGATCGGGCGAAAACACCGTGCGGGTGGCCGCATAGTGTTCGTGCAGCGGCCGAACCTCCGCAGCTGAGGCTGCTGCATTGACGCTGTGGATCAGCAGCAGGGGCGGTCCCTGGCCCGCCACATGCACGGCGATGGGTCCGGCGGCGCTGTCGCAAACCTGGGTGCTGCCACTGAGCCGGGGCCGGAAAAAGTTGGTGGGGGTCCCCGCTTCTTGCATGTTGGCGATGATAGCCTCGCGACTGCTTGGTACGCCCAAGCGTTCCCCCCGGCATTTGGGGCGCTATCTATGACTAACATGGTCGGGTAATTCGGGGGTGCTAGGATTCGGCCCCGTCGTAACTACCTTCTTAGGATATCCATGAAATCCTCGAATCGCCGTGTCTTCATGATGCAAGTGGCCGTTGGTGCAACCGCCGTGGCTGCCGCGGGTGCAGCGTCCGCCCAAGCCATGGTCAACGAGAAAGACCCGCAGGCTGCCTCCCTCGGCTACGTGGCTGACACCACCAAGGTCGATGCCAAGAAATTCCCCAAGCACGCGGCCGCCCAGAAGTGCAGCAACTGCCAGCTGTACACAGGCGCTGCCAACGCCAAGTCGGGCCCTTGCTCCATCTTCCCGGGCAAGCAGGTTGCCGCCAATGGCTGGTGCTCGGCCTACGTCAAGAAGGCTTGATACGCGCCCGAACCCCGATCGCGTCCTTGCCCGAGCCCGCCTTGAGCGGGCTTTTTTGTGTGCGCTTCGTTCATACCCGCTCATCGGCAGCGCGTTGTAGGGAGTGCCCTGTCTCGTTCACAATCGGATCATGTCCCAAGCCCTCTTCCCGAGCATTGACGCGCTGAGCCAGGCTCTGCAGCGGATCGGCTACTTTTCAGACCGGCGTCTGGCCACTGCCGTTTTCCTGGCGCTGCGGTTGGGGCGTCCCTTGCTTCTGGAGGGCGAACCGGGGGTGGGCAAGACTGAACTGGCCAAGGCCTTGGCCACCGCGCTGGGTCGGGCCCTGATCCGCCTGCAGTGTTATGACGGCCTGGAGCAGCGCGAGGCGCTCTATGAATGGAACTACGCCGCTCAGCTTTTGCACATGCGCGCCGCTGAGGGCAAGGGCCAGGGGGCCGATCTCGAGCGGGAGGTCTACACCGGCCATTACCTGATCAAGCGCCCCCTGCTGCAGGCCTTGCAGGCGCCCGAGCCGGGGGCGGTGCTGCTGATCGATGAGGTCGATCGTGCCGACGAGCCTTTTGAGGCTTTTCTGCTGGAATATCTGGGTGAGTATCAGGTCACCGTTCCCGAGTTGGGGACCATTCGTGCTGCGTTTTCGCCGGTTACCATTTTGACCAGCAACCGCACCCGGGAGCTCAATGACGCGATCAAGCGCCGCTGCCTCTACCATTGGCTCGACTACCCGGACCGCGACCGCGAACTGGCCATCGTGCGCGCCCAAGTGCCGCAGGCCAGCGAGCAACTGACTGAGCAGGTGGCGGGGTTTGTGAGCCGGCTCAGGCAGGCCCCTTTTAAGGACGGC
>JBILUT010000011.1:0-11891 GCA_044370875.1 Polaromonas sp.
CGGCGGCGGTGATGATGCTGTCCTACTACCGCAACCGCATGGGCGAGAAGTTTGATGCGGCCCTCATGGAGCGGGCCGTCTACCAAATGCAAGACCCCACCGGTCTGCTGGTGGTGCCCCAGGCCGGGGGCGCGGTTGTCCGGCCCTGGCATTGCCCTTCAAACCGGACCCGGCCCGAGCTGTGCACCCGCTTCCCTGACAAGGATGGCTTGAGTCTGGGCCTGCTGACCACGGATGAACCTGGCTTGGTGAAGATTCCGCCCGAACTCAGCCGCTTGGCCGAACGCTCTCCGGTTGAGTTGCTGGCGCACGGGCCCGCGTGCGGTGTGATCGCGCGGACCAGCCCGCCGTCCCTGGACTGAGGAGGCTTGGGGGATGGATCGGCCTGGCCTATCCATCCAGCCGATCAGCCCGGTCGGGCCTCTTGCCCGACGGTTTTGCCAGTCGGGGTGCCCGTCTGGGCTGCGGGGCGCGGAGGGCCTGCAGGCCGCATTTGCCCGCCGGCTACCGCCTTGTGGTCGATCTTGATGCAGCGGTCCTGCACGGCCACCAACCCAGCCTCGGTCGCCTTTCGCACGGCCTCGTCGTGGCGTATGCCCAGCTGCAACCAAAGCGCGCGGGCGCCTATGCTCAGGGCTTCGTCCACCACCGGGGCAATCTCCTCGCTGTTGCGAAAGCAGTTGACCAGATCGATGCGCTCGTGACGGGCCGCCTCGCTCAAGCTGGGATAAGCCTTCTGACCCAGCACTTCGGTGGCGTTGGGATTGATCGGGATGATCCGGTAGCCGCGCGACTGCATGTACTTCGCCACATCAAAGCTGGCCCGGTGGGGCTTGGGAGAGAGTCCAACCACGGCGATATGGCGGCAGTGGTCAAGCACCCAGCCCACCCGCTCGGCGGTCGTGCCCAGTTCGGGCTGTGTTTTCATGTGTGTCTCCTGTGGCGCTGCCCGCGCCTGCTGTTCTTTTGATCGGTCTGGACTTTCCGTGCACAGACCCCGGCCCCGAATTTACAACCGGGCCAGAGCCTGTCGCAACTCCTGCGTACTCAGAACTTCTGAAAGTAGCACCGGCGGCCGCCCCGGCGCGTAGAGCGCATAGACCGGCACACCTGAACGCCCCAGTGCGCGCAGCGCTGCGGTGATGGCCGGATCGCGCTGCGTCCAGTCTGCCCGTAACAGGGCCAGCTTGCGCGCTTGTGCATCGGCCAGGAAGCCCTCGTCTTTGAGGGCGGTCTGCTTGTTGTACTGGCAAGTGATGCACCAGGCCGCCGTGAAGTCGACCAGCACCGGCTGCCCCTGCGCATTGAGTTGTTCGACCAAGCCCGGCTGCCAGGTTTGCCAGAGCCCGCCCTGCGCTTGAGGGCTTGGCGGCGCGCTGGCTGCTTGCGGCCGCAGGATCTGCGGCCCGACTGCCCACAGACCGCCCAGAAGCAATAACGCGGCTGCCATCATCCCAATCACCTGGCCTCGGCCCTGTAATCCCAACGTCCAGAGCAGCAGCGACAGCATCAGCAGGACGAGCAGCATCGCAGCCGCGCCGTCGATGCCGCTTTGCTGGCCCAGCACCCACAGCAGCCAGATCACTGTGGCCAACATGGGGAATGCCATGAATTGCTTGAACCGCACCATCCATACCCCCGGGCGCGGCATGGCATGACCGAGCGCGGGTACCGCGCTGATCAGCAGGTAGGGCAGTGCCATTCCCAACCCAAGCATCGCAAAGATGCTCAGGCCCTGCCAGGCGGGCAAGGTCAGCGCAGCGCCTAGCGAAGCGCCCATGAACGGAGCGGTGCAAGGCGAGGCAATCACCACGGCCAGAACGCCGGAGAGGGCCGCGTTGGCCGCTGGGTGGCGTGGCTGCAGTGCGGCCAGTGATCCGGGGGCTAACTGCTTGAATTCAAACAGCCCGGCCAGGTTCAAGCCCAGCACGGTAAACAGAGCCGCCAGTGCGGCCACCACAGCTGGGCTTTGCAATTGAAAGCCCCAGCCCAGCTCTTGCCCGGCAGCCCGCAAGCCCATCAGGGCTGCCCCAAGCGCAGCAAATGACAGCAGCACCCCGGCGGTGTAGGCCAGGCCCAGCTGCAAGCGCTGCCCGGGTTGCATCTGCGCGAAGCCAAGCACCTTGAGGGCCAGCACCGGAAATACGCAGGGCATCAGGTTGAGGATCAGCCCACCTATGAGCGCCCCGGCCAGTGCGGCCAACCAGCCCAAGGGCGCAACCGCCTGGTTGGCGGTCGCCTCCTTGAGGGCTGCTTCCAGAGACGGAGAGACGGCGGCCATCGGGGCTGCTGCCGGCCAGGTTCCGAGGACCGGTGCTTCTAGCCGCCATGCTGTGGATGTGCCCTTGAGGGCCAGCACCACGGGCAATGCGGCTGGGCTGTCGCTGCGCATCTTGGACATCGGCACCTGTGCCTGCCAGCGCGATGCCTTCCAGCCCTGTGTCCAGGCGCCAGCCGTTTCAATCAGGCCGGCGGTCTCAAAGAAGATTTCCAGTTCGCGTCCCTGCGCGGAGGACGGCAAACCGCTGATGTCCAGATACAGCGCTTGATCACGCACCTCGATCCGGCTGTCGGTGCCTTTCAAAGCCTGCGGCTGTCGGGCCAACGCGGCCTCGAAGGCGGCCCCATGCAGAGCGATGGAGCCCTGCGTGGGCAGGCGCAAGGTGAAACGGCCTTCCTGCGGGATGCATTCACGCCGGCACACCAGCCAGCGGGCCTGCAGCTCGACCGTCAACGTCGGGCCGGCCGGCAACTGGTCGATGCGCAGAGGCACGGGCAGCAGCAGGGTGCCTTCGTAGCCGTAATTGGCCAGGTCCCCCAGTGGAAACTTTTTCGGTGTGGGCCAGGCGATGTCGCCGGCCTGAAGTCCTGCCGGCAGCGTCCACTCCAGCGAGGTGGGCAGACCCGAATCGCCCGGATTTTTCCAGTAGGTGTGCCACTCGTTTTGATGCGTAATCTGCAGCCCCAGCCAAACCGGCCGTCCCGGCCCCAGACCCTGGGGCGCATGCGCCAGCAATTCGGCACTGACCTGCTCGGTCTGAACCCTGGAAGACGATCCGCCCGTGCCGATGACACCGGCCAGAGGGCCTTGCGCCAGGGCGCCCGAGGCAGCCAGCAGAGTCAGAGCCCCTAGCCACGCCCTGAGCGTGGAGATCATCTGCGAGATCCTTCGCGGATCGGGTGGATGGGCCCAGGGGTCTTGCGGCCCGGCTGCAAGCGCCGGTTGAGCGGTCGACTAAATAGAAAGCCTTGCATGTCGCAATGCTAACGGGTCTGCGCTTGGGGTGCCCTGTTTGGGGTGTCTCTCTGACCGACCCGGATAATCGGGGCATGTCGTCCTCTGAGTCTGATGCCACTGCCGGGGCGCCGGTTGCGATTGTTCTGGCGACGATCAATGCGCGCTATATCCATGCATCGATGGGCTTGCGATGCCTGCTTGCCAACATGGATCGCCACGGTCGAGCCGGGTTGGCGGCGCAGACGGTGCTGCGCGAATTCACGCTGGCGCAGAGCCCGCAGCAGATGGCCGAGCAGTTGCTGGCCCTGCAGCCGCGGGTGATCGGCCTGGGGGCCTACATTTGGAATGCGGTACCCAGCCTGCATCTGGTTCGCCTGCTCAAGGCGCTGGCCCCACACATCAGGATCGTGCTTGGCGGCCCGGAAGTCAGCCATGAGATCGAGCAGCAGGACATGTGCCGGCTGGCTGACCATGTGATCACCGGCTGGGGCGATGTCAGCTTTCCTCGGCTGTGCCGATCCTTGATAGACGGTCCGCCGCCGCTGATGAAAGTGATCGCCGGTGAGCAGCCCGAACTGGCGGAACTGGAGCTGCCCTATGCGCATTACAGCGACCGGGATGTGGCGCAGCGTCATCTTTACGTGGAGGCGTCACGGGGCTGCCCTTACCAGTGCGAATTTTGTCTGAGCGCGCTGGACAAGACCGCCTGGCCTTTTGAGCTCGAGCGCTTGCTGGCTGCCTTGGCCACGCTTTTTGAACGCGGCGCCAGGCAGTTTCGCTTCGTTGACCGCACCTTTAATCTGCGTATCGATTTGGCTGTTCGCATCCTCGAATTTTTTCTCGACCGCATGCGTGGCCCAGATGGCCAGATACCGGAGCGCTCTGACCTTTTCGTGCACTTCGAGCTCATACCCGATCGACTGCCCGATCCGCTCAAGGCCCTGATCGTGCAGTTTCCCGAGGGCTCCTTGCAATTTGAGGTGGGCGTGCAGAGCCTCAACCCAGATGTGCAGCAGCGTATGTCGCGGCGCCAAGACAACGTGCGCACGCTCGACAACCTGCGCTGGCTGCTGACACACAGCCGGGCCCACCTGCATGCCGATCTGATTTTTGGCCTGCCTGGCGAGACGCTGGAGAGCTTTGCGGCCGGCTTTGACCGCTTGCACGCGGTGGGTGTGCATGAAATCCAGCTGGGCTTGCTCAAACGTCTGCGCGGCGCACCGATTGATCGACACACCCAGTCTTGCGGCATGGTCTACGACACCTTGCCGCCCTATGCGCTGCTGCGCAATGACTGCGTCGACTACGCCACGGTACAGCGCTTTGTCCGCATGGCCCGTTATTGGGACCTCCTGGGTAACGGCGGTCGTTTCTCGCAATCCTTGCAGCTGTTGCTGGAGGGATCTTCGGCCTTTGCAGCGTTCATGGCCTGGAGCGATTGGCTGTGGCAGCGGACTGGCAAGACGCATGAGTTTGCGCACGAGTCGCTGGTCGATCTGCTGCACGAGCACCTGGTGCAGGTTCGTGGCCTCGATGCGCACAGGGCGCAAGCGGCCCTGCTGGCCGACTACCAGGCCAGTGGTGCGCGTGGCAAGCCGGTCTGTCTGGCCCGGCTGTTGCAGGATGCCCGCGCCTCGAGCGGCTCAGGCCGGTCCAGGGCGTCTGCTACGTCCCTGACGGGACGGCAGTTGCGCCACAGCCGCCAGCGTTCAGCCCCCGACCCGGCGGTCAGCGACCCGCATTAAGTCCCTGGCCGGCCTGCTGTAATCTCTGCCTATGCCTGCACCATCCCCTCTACCCCGCTACTGGGCGCATCTGCGAAGCCCGCAGTTTGCGCATCTTGATGCCGACCGAACCGTTGCAGTGCTGCCGCTGGCGGCCACCGAGCAGCACGGACCGCATCTGCCCCTGAGCGTCGACACAGATCTGCTGGAAGGCTTGATCGCCCACACCCTGCCCCGCTTGCCGGCCGATCTGCCGGTCTTGCTGCTGCCCACGCAGACGGTGGGACGCAGCATCGAGCACGAGGCCTTTGCCGGCACCCTGATGGTTGAGAGCCCGGCGCTGATTGAGCACTGGCTCGATCTGGGTCGCGGCGTGGCCCGCGCGGGAGTCAAAAAGCTCATGCTGCTCAATTCCCACGGCGGCAATGCGTCGACGATGGACATCGTCGGTCGCCAATTGCGGGCCCGGCATGGGCTGACGGTGCTGATGGTCAACACCTACCAGCTGCGTGTGCCGCCACAAGTGCACGCGCTGTTCCCCGATGAGGAGCATCGATTTGGCGCGCATGGTGGCGACATCGAGACCTCGATGATGCTCGCCTTGCACCCAGATCGGGTCGATATGTCGCAAGCTCATGCTTTCGTGTCGGCCAGCCAGGATCGTGCCGCACGCTACTCAGTGCTCGGCGACGGACAGAGCGCCAAGCTGGCCTGGGCGGTACAGGATCTGCACGCCAGCGGTGCGGCTGGCGATGCCTCGGCGGCCACGGCCCAGAAGGGTCGTGCGGTTTTAGAGGCCGCTTCTGAGGTGCTGGCTGAGCTGTTGAAGCAGGCCTGCGACTTGAGCCCAAGCTGAGGTCAGGATGGGTGAGTTTTGCGTAGTCAGCACCACCACTGACAGCCAAAGCCAGGCCCGCACCCTGGCCGCTGCCATCGTGCAGGAAGGGCTGGGCGCCTGCGTCCAGATTCACGCCATCGAGAGTCACTATGTCTGGCAGGGCCAGCAGGAGCAGGCCCAAGAGTGGCTGCTGCAAATCAAGACCCGCACTGCGCTGTATGGAGAACTCGAACGCTTCATCAAGGCGCATCACACGTATCAGGTGCCCCAGATCTTGTGCCTGCCGGTGCTGGCGGGCCATGCCGATTACCTGCGGTGGCTGCGTGAACAAACCCCGGGCCCGCTGCCCCTGACCTGAACCACCATGGCCGCGCCCTGGCGCTGCTGGCGGCGCTTCAGGTGTAGGTCACCCAGTCAGCATAGTCCGCCCCATCAAGGTGGGGCAGGGTGTTGTAGGTCAGCAGGCTGTGCCGCTTTGGGTTGAACTCGAACTGCGTGATGGACGCATTGCGTATGCGCAGATTCAATTCGATCCAACTGGCGGGCGCCGCCTCGATCACCTGGCCGACAGCGGTGGCAATGGGCCCACCGCTGGAGACCAGCAGCACGTGGCCGCGATGGCGCTCGCGCACATGATCCAGGGCCGCTTTGATGCCCTCGCTCCACTGCTTGAAGCTGGGCATGCCGCGCGGCTCGACCTGGCCGGCGATCCAGGCGCGCAGCGCCTGGCGCAGTAACCTGAAGTGTTGTCGATAGAGCTCGGGCGTATCGGGTCGGGGCAGCGCTTGCGGGTGTATGGCTTCGATCAGGGCATGGCTGTCGTATTCGTTGAGCGCTGGCAGCGTCAGGGGTTGCATCGGCTGGCCCAGTCCTTCGCAGATGCCGGTGTGGGTTTGCTGCTGCCGCTGCAGCGTGCCGGTGATCGAGGCCTCAAACTCCACGCCACGCTCGCGCAGGTACTGGCCCAGCCGCTGCGCCTGCCGTCGGCCCAGTTCGCTCAGAACGTCGTAGTTGTCAGCCCCGAAGGACGCCTGTCCGTGCCGCACCAGATAGAGGATTGCCATACCGCGGATTGTCTCGTGCGCGCCCCCGCATGCGGGTCGCCGCGGTGACCGTCTCGCGCCGAGCGGTCAGAGCCAGACTTCGCCACGGATGCAAGTGACCGAATCACCGCCCACCCACAACTGTCCGTCTGACTCGCGATGCAGGCGCACCCGGCCGTCGCGGCCGATACTGCCACCCTGACTGGCCTGGTAACTTGAGGGCATCAGTCCTTCGGCCATCAGCCACTGGGCCAAGCTGGCATTGAGGCTGCCGGTCACCGGATCTTCCGGAACGCCGATCGGCGCGGCAAAGGCGCGAACCAGCAGATCCGCCCCTTGACTGAGCCGGGCGGCCACACCCACCTTGGTGCCCAGCTGCCGCAGGCGCGTATGGTCCGGCTGCAAGCGGCGCACCGTCTCGGCCGAGTCCAGCATCAAGCCCAACCAGGTCGGTCCATTCATCAGGGTCTGGCTGGCCAGCACGTGTCTGTCCTGGAGCCCGAGGGCCTCGATGACCGGGCGCAAGGCGCTTGCGTCAACGGCGCTGCGTTGCAGGGCCGGCGCTGCGAAGGCCAGGCCCGAGGTTTCGCGCCGTATGCGCACCAAACCCACCGCGCATTGCTGGACAACGCAGGCCGCCGAATGCGCTTGGCCACCGGCTTGCAACCAGGCGTGGCAGCTGCCCAGCGTGGGATGACCGGCAAAGGGCAGTTCACCGCCGGGCGTGAAGATGCGCAAGCGGTAGTCAGCCTGCGGCTCGGTTGGTGGCAGCAAGAAGGTGGTTTCCGAAAGCTGGGTCCAGCTTGTAAAGTCCTGCATCTGCCCATCGCTCAGGCCGGTGCCGTCCAACACCACGGCCAGCGCGTTGCCCCGGTAGGGCTGCTGCGTGAAGACATCAATCTGGCGGAAGGCTCGGCTGCGCGCGGTCATGGTTTGAGTGGGGTCGGTGGCGATTCGTGCGAGGGTGCTTGAGCAGTGATCGACATTTTGCGTCCCAGGACCACCGTGGCCAGCACCGCCAGCGCGAAGAACAGGGTCAGGCCATCGAGATGCTCGCCCACCAGGACCACGGCGAAGAGCATCGACAGGAAAGGCTGAAGCAATTGAACCTGACTGACTCGCACCGTCCCGCCCAGCGCCAGACCGCGGTACCAGAAGAAAAATCCGATCCACATGGAGAAGGCGGCCAGATAGCTCAGGCTGACCCAGGCGCGCGGGCTGATGGCGTGCGTCGGCAGGGATAACCAGCTCGCGGGCAGCGTCAAGGGCAAGGCCACGATCAGGGCCCAGCAGATCACCTGCTCGGGCGGCATCTGACCGGACAAGCGGGCGCCCCAGGTGTAGCCGATCGAGGCCGACAAGACCGCCATCAGCAGCAGCAAATCAGCCGGGTGCAGACCCAGTGCGCCAGGCTCCGATCGCAGCAGGGCATAGCAGATCACCAAGGCGCTGCCCAGACCGGCGCAGAGCCAGAAACCTGAAGACGGGCGCTGCCGATGCAGCAACGCGGCCGTGACGGCAGTGACCAAGGGCAGTACCCCCAAGATGGCGCTGGCATGCACCGCCTGGACCTCGCGCAGTGCTATGGATGTGCAGACCGGAAAGCCGATCACCACCCCCAGAGAAATGATCAACAGATGCCGCCACTGATTGCGTCGCGGCCAGGGCGCCTTCACCGCCAGCAGGTACAAAGCCGAGAGCGCAGCGGCAATCACCGCCCGCGCCATCGCCACGAAGAACCCGGAGAGCTCGGGCGCCTCGGGGGTGCCGACGGCCAGCCGGGTCACCGGCAGGGTGACTGAAAAAATCACCACCCCACCCAGACCCAACCAGAAGCCCCGCTGCAAGTTGGCGTCGGGTTTCATGGCCTGAGCATCCAGACAGCGGTGATGACCAGTACCGCGGCCATCAGCCGGTTGAAGGTCAGCAGGCGCTGGCCGCTGCCATCAGGTCCGGCCAGCCAGTGCCGCAGCAGCGACCCCACCAGCGCATAAGTGAGGTTGCTGGTCAAGGCAAACAGCATCATGACCGGCAGAACCCAGGCCATGCGTCCAACCGGATCGGCCTGGCCGGCGACCCAGCCGCCGATCACGGCCAGGGCCAGCATCCATGCCTTGATGTTGATAAATTGCAAGGTGATCCCCTGCCCGAAGCCCACCTTCACCGCGGGGTCGCTGGCGGAGCCCAGTTGGCGGCTGCGGGCCAAGCGCATCGCAAGCCACAAAAGATAGCTCATGCCCGCGCCTTTAATCAGCCAGACCAGCCAGGGCAGGGCCAAGATGAGGGTGCCCAGACCCAGGGCGCACAGACACAGCAACAGCCCCCAGCCGATAGCCACCGAGCCCACAAAAGGTAATGCATTTCTAAGGCCGCCATGGGCCGCCAGCGCCGCCGACAAGGCGGTGTTGGGGCCGGGCGTGAAGCTCATGGCCGTGCCCAAGGCCAACAGGGCCCAGAATTCGGAAGGACTCACGGCAGGCGGAGGCGCGTCGGCAGCATGGCCCGATGATGACACAGCCGGGCTCTTGAAATCTGCCCGCCCGCCCTCAGATCGCCCCTCATGACCGCTCAAACCCACTCCTTTCAGGCCGAAGTGGCCCAGCTGCTCAAGCTGGTCACCCATTCGCTTTATTCCAATCCCGATATCTTTTTGCGTGAACTCATATCCAATGCGTCCGACGCTTGCGACAAATTGCGATTTGAGGCGCTCAACAACAGCGGCCTGTTCGAAGACGCGCCAGACCTGCAAGTGCGTATCGAGGTCGACCCTCAGGCCCGTACCCTGAGCATCACCGACAACGGCATTGGCCTGTCGCAGCAGGAGGCCATCGACAACCTGGGCACCATCGCCAAGAGCGGCACCCGCGAGTTCATGAGCCGCCTGACTGGCGACCAGAAGAACGATGCCCAGCTGATCGGCCAGTTCGGTGTCGGCTTCTATTCGGGCTTTATCGTGGCTGATCGGATCACGGTGGACAGCCGGCGCGCCGGGCAGCCGGCCGAGCAGGGCGTGCGCTGGAGCAGCAGCGGCACTGGCGACTTTGAGGTCGAAACCATCACCCGGCCCGAGCGTGGCACCCGCGTGACCCTGCATCTGAAAGAGGACGCTGGTGACTACCTGAGCGCCTGGAAGCTCAAGAGCATCATCGGCAAATACTCAGATCACATTTCCCTGCCCATCCTGATGGCCGAGGAGACCTGGCAAGACGGCGAAAACGACCAGCCGGGCAAGATGGTTCCGACGGGTGGATGGGAGACCGTGAACAAGGCCAGCGCCCTGTGGACCCGGCCCAAGAAGGACATCACCCAAGAACAGTACGACGAGTTCTACAAGCAGATCAGCTACGACCAGTCGGCCCCGCTGGCCACCACCCACAACCGGGTCGAAGGGGCCACCGAGTACACCCAGCTGCTGTTCATCCCTTCGAAGGCTCCGATGGACCTGTACAACCGGGAGAAGGCCCCCGGGGTCAAGCTCTATGTCAAGCGTGTGTTCATCATGGACGAGGCCGAGGCCCTGTTGCCGGTCTATCTGCGCTTCGTCAAGGGCGTGGTCGATTCCAGCGATCTGCCGCTCAATGTCTCGCGCGAGCTGCTGCAGGAAAGCCGGGCGGTCAAGGCCATCCGCGAAGGCAACACCCGCCGCGTGCTGTCCATGCTCGAAGACCTGTCGACCAATGAGCCCGACAAGTTCAAGACCTTCTACGCCGAGTTTGGCGCCGTGCTCAAAGAGGGTCTGGGTGAAGACTTCGCCAACCGCGAGCGCCTGGCCAAGTTGCTGCGCTTTGCCTCGTCGACCACCGACACGGTCAGTGTTGGGCTGGCCGACTACAAGGCCCGCATGAAAGAAGGCCAGGAGGCCATCTACTACATCACTGCCGATACGCAGGCGGCCGCCAAGAGCAGCCCGCAGCTGGAGATCTTTCGCAAGAAGGGCATTGAAGTGCTGCTCATGAGCGACCGCGTCGACGAGTGGGCGCTGAGTTTCCTCAGCGAGTTTGACGGCACGCCGATGCAGTCGGTGGCCAAGGGCGCGGTGGATCTGGGCAAGCTGCAGGACGAAGAAGAGAAGAAGGCCGCCGAACAGGCGCAGACTGAATTCAAGCCGGTGCTCGAGCGGCTCAAGGAGGTGCTCAAGGACAAGGCCACCGATGTACGCGCCACCACCCGCCTGGTGGACTCGCCCGCCTGCCTGGTGGTGCAGGACGGCGGCATGTCCATGCAGCTGGCGCGCATGCTCAAGTCGGCTGGTCAGAGCGTGCCCAGCGTCAAGCCCATCCTGGAAGTCAACGCCGCGCACCCGCTGGTGCGCAAGCTCGAGTCGGCCGAATCGAGCTTCGACGACTACGCCCACATCCTGTTCGATCAAGCCTTGCTGGCCGAAGGTGGCCTGCCCGAGGATCCGGCGGCTTACGTCAAGCGGGTCAACACCTTGCTGGCCTGAAGGCCGCCCAGCGGGCATACTGCGGGCCATGACGAGACAAGCGCAAGTCCTGGCCTTTGATGTGTTTGGCACCGTGGTGGACTGGCACGGCAGCCTCGTGCGGGAGCTGCAGGTGCTGGCACCGCAGGTCGATGGCAACGCGTTTGCCTTGGCGTGGCGGGCGGGCTACCAGCCGGCCATGCAGCGGGTCCGCTCTGGAGAGCTGGGCTGGACACGCATTGACGAGCTGCACCGGATCATTCTGGACGACCTGCTGCCGCGCTTCGGGTTGTCGCATTTCGACGAGGCGCAGCGCCGGCATCTCAACCGCGCCTGGCATCGCCTGGACCCCTGGCCCGATGTGCTTGAGGGCCTGCGGCGCCTGAAGAGTCGCTATCTAATTACGCCTCTGTCCAACGGCAACATCGGATTGCTCACCCACATGGCCAAGCGTGCCGGGCTGCCGTGGGACTGCGTTCTTTCGGCGGAGGTCTTTCGGGCCTACAAGCCAGATCCCGCCACCTACTTGGGGGTGGCGCAGGTCTTCGATGTTGAACCCGATGCGGTGATGCTGTGCGCAGCCCACCACGATGACTTGGAGGCGGCGCGTGCCTGTGGACTGCAA
>JBILUT010000278.1:0-3244 GCA_044370875.1 Polaromonas sp.
CAGGCGGCGGGCAGCAGTACCGATGTCACCGTACACACCCAATTGCAGCTCACCGGGGCCATTGCGCAGTACGGCCGAGGTAGCGGCATGATCTCGGAGGTGGCAACTCAACTGCTGGCGCAGTTTGAGCACAACCTCAGTGAGATGCTGATCGACGAACGCCTGGATGCCCCCTTGTCCGTGGTGACGGCGGCGGCCTTGCCCGCCGTCCCACCTGCCACGATGGCTGTCGGCGGCGCACCAGGCTCGATCAGTGCAGCCAGCGGGCAGGCCTCAAGCCACGAGTTGCAGACCCTGCACCAGCAGAGTCAGGCCTTGCTGGCCCAGTCTCAGGCGGTACTGGCGACAACCCAGCAGACCTTGGCTGAGGTGCGGGCCATGGCCAAGATGGCGCGCAGCTCGGGCCGGGCCAAGGAGCTCAATGGCTTTTCCCTGCTCTGGCGTGCGCTGTGGTCCCGTGTCTCGGGCCGGGGCGGGTCGGACTCTTCCCCGCCCAAGGCATGAGCGCTCATGCTGGCCCTGTGCGGTATCAGACCGATGGCCATGGATGGGCGGTTGTGTCGGTATCAGGCTTGATGTTAGATTGCGTTCGTGAACTTACATGATTGCGCCGATTCCGACGTTGCTGACACAGCGTGCCAGTGCGGTGCGGCTGCGGTGATGTCTGGGTTGTCGGGCTTGGAGCTTGTCGGGGAAGAGCATGGACCACGGTGATCGCACATTAAGCGGGGTCAAGGCCCAGGGCATTGGTGCCAGGGTGCCGCGCAAAGAAGATGCCCGGCATCTGGCTGGTAAAGGCAACTTTGTTGCCGATATGGTCATGCCGGGTCTGTGTGAGGTGGCTTTTTTGCGCAGTCCTCTGGCCCACGCCCGCATCGTATCGACGCAGGTGCCAGAGGACATCGCGCCGCAGATCGTGCTGCGCGAGACCATGCTCGATGCACTCGATATCGTCGCGCCGTCCACGCTGCCCTCGTACCAGGAATCGGCCCAGCCGCCTCTGGCCTCGGGCAAGGTGCGCTTTGTCGGCGAACCGGTGGCCATGGCCTTTGCGGGAACGCGAGCCCAGGCCGAGGATTTAATTGAGCGGGTGGACGTGCAGTATGACGAACTGCCGGTGTACGCCGATGTCTGGTCGTCCCTGCAACCGAGCGGCGAACTGATGCACCCGCGCTGGAAGGACAACTGCTTTGTCACCTTGCGCGCTGACAAGGACTTCCAGGCCCTGGCCGCGCAGGCCGAGGTCAAGGTGCAGCGCCGCATTGAACTCTCACGCCAGTGCATGGTGCCGATGGAGGGCAAGGCGGTTCTGGCCCACTGGGATTTCCAGGTCGACCAACTGGTGGTCTACAGCGCCACGCAGGTGCCGCATCTCATCCGCACAGCCCTGGCCCGGCTGCTCGACTTGCCTGAAGAGCGTGTGCGGGTGGTCTCTCCCGATGTGGGCGGGGCCTTCGGCTACAAATGTGTGTTGCAGCAAGAAGAGCTGTGCGTGGCCTGGCTGGCCAAGACTTACCGCAGACCTTTCCGGTATCTTGAAGATCGTCGCGAGCATCTGATCGCCGGCGCCAACTCGCGGCAGCATCACTACGACCTGACCGCGTATGCCGACCGGCAAGGCCGCCTGCTGGCCCTTGATGCGGTGATCACCATCGATGGTGGCGCCTACTCGGTTTGGCCCTTCACCGTCGGCCTGGAGCCCGGTCAGGCGGTGGGCAATCTGCCCGGCCCCTATGACTTTCGCGGCTACCGCTGCGAGACCCGCTGCATTGCCACCAACAAGCCGGGTTTTGTGCCTTACCGTGGGGTGGCGCGCACCGGGGTGTGCTTTGCGATGGACCTGCTGATGGACGCCGTGGCCCGAGAAGTCGGGCGTGATCCCTGGCAGGTCCGTCTGGACAACCTGGTCAAGCCCCAGCAGATGCCCTATGTCAACGTGGCCAACAAGCATTTTGACGGCGGCGACTACCCGGCCAGCCTGCGCCGGGCGCTGGAGATGATCGACCTGCCGGCGGTGCAGGAGCGACAGCGCCGCGGCGAGCCGGACGGACGCCTCATCGGCATCGGCACGGCCACCTATTGCGAGCAGTCTGCGCATGGCACCTCGGTGTTTGCCACCTGGGGAACGGCGGTCATCCCGGGATACGACCAGGCCATGATCAGGATGACGGCCGATGGTGGCCTGGAGATCCGTGTTGGCCTGCACTCGCACGGCCAGGGCATGGAAACCAGCTTCGCGCAAATTGCCCATGAGGTGCTGGGCGTGCCGATTGACCGTGTGCGCATGATTCACGGCGATACCGGTCAGACGCCGTATTCCAGCGGCACCTATGCGTCGCGCGGCATGGTCATGGCCGGTGGCGCGGTAGGCGTGGCCTGCAAGCAGTTGGCCCCCCGCTTGCGTCACATAGCCGGTCATCTGATGGGGGTGGATCCGGCCAGCGTTGTGTTGGCACAAGGCCGCGCCTATTCGGGCGATCAATCGGTCACCCTGGCCGATATTGGCAATGCCTGGTACATCAATCCGCAAAAGCTGCCGGCCGATGTGGACCGCGCCGGCCTGGAGGTCTCGACCGGCTACAAGCCCAAGGTTGATACCGGCGCTTTCAGCTATGCCAGCCACGCAGCCGTGGTGGCGGTTGATCCGTCCACCGGCGCAGTGGAAATTCTTGATTACGTGGTGGTCGAGGACTGCGGCGTGGTGATCAATCCGATGATCGTTGAGGGCCAGACCTTGGGCGGCATTGCCCAGGGCATCGGCACGGCGCTCTACGAGGAGATGTGTTACGACGATCGCGCCCAGCCCCTGGCCTCCACGCTGGCTGACTACATGCTGCCGGGGGCGACAGAAATACCCAACATCCGTATCGATCATTTCGAGACGCCGTCGCCGCACACCGAGTTCGGCGCCAAAGGCATGGGCGAGGGCGGGGCGATTGCGCCACCTGCGGCGATCTTCAATGCCGTCAATCACGCGCTGCAGGGCACTGGAGCCCCTGAGCTGCTGATGACGCCCCTGACCCCGCGTCGCTTGCTCAGCGCGTTGGCCCAAAGTTCCAAGGCGGTGCGTCCATGAAGGCCGCAGCCTTTGAGCATCAGGCTGCGGCCGATGTGCAAGATGCCTTACGCCTCCTGGCAGCGGGCGATGGGCGCGCGAAATTGATGGCCGGCGGTCAATCTCTGGGGCCCATGCTCAACCTGCGTCTGACGCGGCCGCAGTTGCTGGTTGACCTGGCTGAGCTTT
>JBILUT010000279.1:0-3242 GCA_044370875.1 Polaromonas sp.
ACCTCGAAGCCGCCTGGGGTGGAGCGCCCTCCAAGCTCATCTTCCAGCCGGGCCATCAACCAGTCTGCGTCTTCGTCGGGCCAGTACGGAAAGGGGGCTGTGCGACCGAGCAATTCCGGCTCGCTCCAGCCGGTCATCTGGCAGAAGGCAGGATTGACATAAGTGATGCGCCCTTGCAGATCGAGAGCGCGCATGCCGGTCAGCATGGAGTTTTCCATGGCCCGCCGAAAGTTGGTCTCTGCCACCAGAGCTTCCTGGGCTTGCACGCGGCGTCGGGTGTGGCGCCAAGTGCCCAGCAACATCCAGACGGTCAAGGCGCTGAGCGCCGTGACCAGCCAGAAAAAGCCGCTGCCCACCACGCCCAGGGAAGCTCGGTAGCCTTGGCCGCGAATCAGCAAACCGTTACCCACCGGCGATACCGGAATTTCGTAGGCCGCGGCTGCCTGCTGCCAGGGCAGCCAGCGCGCGGAGATTGGCCGCGCCGCAGGCAGACTGCCGGCCAGGAGCTGGCCCTGATCATCGGTCAGTGCTACCGCATAGCGGGCGCTGACCTCCGGAGGCACGCCAAAGCGCAACAGGGCATCGAGCGAATACTCGCCCAGGATCACGCCAGCAAATCGCCCCTGGTTGTCCAGCGGTACCTGTAGTTGAATGGTCGGGGTGCTGGCGGCAGTTTCGCTGCCCGCGCTCAGCGGCCGCGAAAACACAGGTTGGCGCAGGTCACGGACCAATCCAAAAGTCTGTTCACTCTCGCCGGCAGGCAGGCTGTCACCGTTTTGTCGCTGCTGGGCCGATGTGGCACTGGCTGCGGCGTGGTTGGCCCGCACCCTGCGTCTGGCATCGATCCAGCTGATGGCCAGCATCTCAGGCTGCTGCTGCGCCGTGGTTTCGGCCTGTGCCGGGAAATCGTCCAATTGAATTTCGCGGTTGGAGATTTCGCGGCCGAGTCGCATCAACTGCTCCTGCCGCTCGAGCAGGCGCAGACGGATGCGCTGCTGCGCGTATTCAACGTCACGCCGCACCGCCTCGGTCTCGCGGTCGATTTCCTCGATGCGCAGATAGGCAAAGGCCGCCACAACGGCCGCCAGGAACAGCGCCACAGTCAGCAAGGGCCCCAGTGTGACAAAGCGATCCTGGCGCGCCGGCGAGAGGCGACGCCACCAGCGCCGCCAGGCCGACAAGGGCAGTGCGGGCGCTCGCGACGGGCTTTGCGGGTGGGTTGACGACATGTTCCGGGGGAGTGTAGTGCGCTCGCCTCTGGGGAGTGCCCTCTGGGACCCGCGCCGCACCCGTCAGGTTGGCTCTCACAGCGGTGCGCTTCGGGACCTTCTTCAGTCAGTGCGGCGGGCTTGGTATCTTGATGGGCCTGGATGCTGTTAATTTCTTAATATGAAATATTAAAGCACAATTTGAAAAAAAGACTTTTTGTGCGACACTTTCCGCCACTCAGTCAATACTAGATTGGTCACGGGTGCTCAGGACGTCCGTGAGGGCAGGCATAAACAGCGCGACGACGCTTCAAATAGGAGATCAGACCATGGCGGCTCAACCCCAGGACTTCGGACTCGGTCCCCAGGATCAGGACCAGCAGGAAACCCGCGAGTGGCTCGATGCCCTCGGTGCCGTGATCCAGGCCCAAGGTCCTGAGCGTGCGCACTTTCTGATCGAGCAACTTTTGGAAGAGGCGCGGCAGCACAGCATCGACCTGCCGTTTTCAGCCAACACCGGATACGTCAACACCATCGAGCCCGATCAAGAGGCCCGTTGCCCAGGCAATATCGAGATTGAGGAGCGTCTGCGCGCCTACATGCGATGGAATGCGATGGCGATGGTGGTCCGCGCCAATCGGCACAACCCCGAGGACGGCGGTGATCTCGGCGGTCACATCGGTTCATTTGCCTCCTTGGCGCATTTGTTCGGTGCCGGCTTCAACCATTTCTGGCATGCCGAAAGCGAGAACCATGGCGGCGATTGCATCTACATCCAGGGTCACGTGGCACCGGGCGTGTACGCCAGAGCTTTTCTGGAAGGGCGTCTGACCGAAGAGCAGTTGCTTCATTTCCGGCAGGAGGTGGCTGGCAAGGGTCTGTCTAGCTACCCCCATCCCAAACTGATGCCCGAGTTCTGGCAGTTCCCCACAGTGTCGATGGGACTCGGCCCGCTGATGGCGATCTACCAGGCGCGTTTTCTGAAGTATCTGCACGCCCGCGGTATTGCCAACACGGAAAACCGCAAGGTCTGGGTGTTTTGCGGCGATGGCGAGATGGACGAGGTCGAGTCGCTAGGGGCCATCAGCTTGGCTGCGCGCGAGAACCTGGACAACCTGATTTTCGTGATCAACTGCAATTTGCAGCGGCTCGATGGCCCGGTCCGTGGTAACGGCAAGATCATTCAGGAACTCGAGGGCGAGTTCCGTGGCTCGGGCTGGAATGTGATCAAGCTGATTTGGGGTTCGAACTGGGACCCCTTGCTGGCGCGCGATAAAGATGGCGCCTTGCGCAAGATCATGATGGAGACGGTCGACGGTGACTATCAGGCCTTCAAGGCCAACGACGGGGCCTATGTGCGGAAACATTTCTTCGGTCGCGATCCGCGCACGCTGGAGATGGTGGCTCACCTGAGTGATGACGACATCTGGAACCTGCGTCGCGGTGGCCACGATCCGCAAAAAGTCTATGCCGCCTATCAAGCGGCGGTCCATCACAAGGGCCAGCCCACGGTGCTGCTGATCAAGACGGTCAAGGGCTACGGTATGGGCAAGGCCGGTGAAGGCAAGAACACGGTTCACCAGACCAAGAAGCTCACGGATGAGGATATCCGCCAGTTCCGTGATCGTTTCAACATCCCGATTTCCGACAGCGAGCTGCCCAAACTGCCGTTTTACAAGCCGGCTGATGACACGCCGGAGATGAAGTATCTGCACGAGCGTCGCCGTGCCCTGGGGGGCTATCTGCCGCACAGGCGCACCCGCGCCGACGAGAGTTTTACCGTGCCGTCGCTGGAGACTTTCAAGGCGGTTATCGAGCCCACCACCGAAGGGCGTGAGATCTCGACCACCCAGGCCTACGTGCGGTTTCTCACCCAGTTGCTGCGTGACAAGGCCTTGGGCCCGCGCGTTGTGCCCATCTTGGTGGATGAGGCGCGTACCTTCGGCATGGAGGGTTTGTTCCGGCAGGTCGGGATCTACAACCCCGCTGGCCAGCAATACACCCCGGTCGACAAGGACCAGGTGATGTACTACC
>JBILUT010000280.1:0-3232 GCA_044370875.1 Polaromonas sp.
TTAACGCCAGTGTTAGAGGTGGTGGTGGCGTACTGGTAGCCGAGCTTGCCATTGATCGTCACGCTGGACTGAGCCGAAGCCGCGCCCACGGCCGCCAGAGCAGCCAAAGCACATAGGCATCCCACGCAGCCGAGCTTTGGGGGAAAACCCTCAAAATTCAAATGCATATTGACAAGGGGTTGAGCCCACTCGCCCCGTGTCGGTTGTACAGCCTTGTCCGTACAACTACGCACAGCCCTGCCAGCCCCCTTAAGCTCGGGCTTTTCAGAGCGCGTCTTTCGCATGAGCAGGTAAGCAAAAGCAAAAGCGTCTTCGTGGGCGTGACCTGGAGGAGGGCCGGATTTAGCCTCGGTAACTATGAAGGACTTGGATCGTTTCAACGCTCTGCCGGCAGCCAACGATGGCCCGTTTCTGGCCAAGCAACTCCGGCGTGCCCGGGAGCGCACGGTGCCCATTCCTGACACCATGCATCCGGTGCCGGGCTACCCGTCCAAGCTGGTGGTTTTCAAGATGTTGGCCAGCCGCTTTTGGCAGGTGCGCTGCTGGATGCATGGGCGCAACTACCGGCGCAGCACCCGTACCGAGTCCTTGCGACTGGCCCTGCATGCGGCCAAGCTTTTTTATGAAGAGCTGATCCGGCTGCACGGCGCCCATTCTTCGCAACAGCTTGCCTTGCCTGGCATGGCCGGCTCGGTGCCGGTCGCGGCCCGCGCTGAGCCGGCTCCAACGCTGACCTGCAGCCCGGTTTTTCGGGGGCTGGCCGAGCAGCTGATGCGCCACGAAATGGCCCGCACCCGAAGGCGCGAGCTGAGCATGGGCACCTGGCAGGTCATGCGCAACCGGTTGGACGCGCAGATCCTGCCGCGTTGGGGGGACACTCCTGTCACGGCCATCGATCATCAGGCCCTGCTTGAATTTACCGAGCACCTGAGCCAGCGTTTTTCCACCACCACCGTCAGTCAGTACTTGGTGCTGGTGCGCAAGGTTCTCGCCTATGCGCAGGCGCAGGGCCTGATCGACAAACTGCCGGTCTTTCCCCGAGTCAAGGTGCATTCCACACCCCGCGGTGCGTTTACCCCCAGTGAATACTGGCAGATCATTCGATGCGCGCGTCGCTTGCGTGGGCACGAGTTCCCGCTCTCGGGCGATCAGATACGGGACCGCTACAAGATACGGCGCGCCGAGCAGACCATGCCGCCCGATCTGGCCTGGGCCATTTCGTTCATGGTGAGCAGTTTCATTCGGCCCAGTGATCTCAAGAGCTTGCAGCACCGGCATGTCGAAGTGGTTCATTCAAGCTATCACTACTTGCGCTTGACGCTGCCGGAGACCAAGCGCCACGACAAACCGATCGTCACCCTGCAGCAGGCGGTACGTCTGTACCGCTTGATGCGCCAATCGCAGCAGGCCCTCGGATTTGGCAAGCCGGACGACTATCTGTTTTTGCCGCATTTGAAGGATCGCAATTACGCGCACTGGGTGCTGAGCTTTCACTTCAACTGGGTGCTGGCGGCCACAGGCCTGAAGATGGGACCGCATGGCCAGCCGCGCAGCCTCTACAGTCTGCGTCACTCCGCCATCACTTTCCGCCTGCTCTATGGGCAAGGCATCGACCTGCTGACGCTGGCGCGCAATGCACGCACCAGTGTGGACGTGATCAACCGGCACTATGCAAGCACGGTAACGGGCGAGCAGAACATTGGTCTGCTGCAAAGCCGTCGCCGCAAGTCTTAGGTCTTAGCGTTGCGCTGCGCTCGGAGTGGGCTGGGCGGGTAGTACGCTGGCCAGATCGGAGGCAGCGTTGGTCAGGCTTTCCTGGGCCTTGGCGCGCTGCGCGGGCGTGGTGCTGGCGTGCAGTTGTGCAAGGACCTGGCAGCTTTGCTGGCGCATGGCGAGCAGGCGCGCACGCTCGGTGGGCTCCTGGGGGTCGAGCTGGCGCGCGACCAGGGCCTGCAGGGTGGCCCTCGATTGCTCCAGCGAGCTTTGGCTTTGCGACAGCTCGCGCAAGGTTTTCACCATATCCTGCTGGCGTCTGAGGCGTGACTCATAAGCCTGGCGCGCATCCCAGGGCGCGGCCATCAGTGCGTTGCGCAGCGCTTGTTCCTGGGCCCGTCCCAGGGGGCCATACAGCCAGCGCGCCCGAGACAGGCCTGAATCCACCCGAGCCTGCAGCAGTTCCTGGGGCGAGACATCGAGATACTTGTCGCGAAATTTTCGGTTGCTCTTGGCAAACTGTCGCTCCATGTGCGCCAGTTGGCGTGGGCTGAGCCGCGACAGCACCTGCAGCGCGGCCGGGTCCAGAGCCTGCACCACACCCGACAGGGCGGCGGCGCGCTGCCAGATATCGTCGATCATGCGACAGACCTGTTCGCTGCTCATCTCGCCAGCAATGGGGCGCTGCCAGTTGCGCAGCAGCTCAACGTAGGAGGGCAGTTGCTCGCGACGGTGCCACTCATGGGCCTGGTGCACCGCCTGACGCAGGGTGGTGCTGTCTTCGCCTTGCACCTCCAGGTAGTCGGTCAGCCACCACCAAGCCAGTTCATGCCCATTGTTGTAGGCCAGGCGAACGGCACCGCAGCCGCCCAGCAGGGCCAGCAGCAGACCAGCGCAGATAATCCTCAGGACTTTCAGGGGCCCAGCGCCCGGGGATAAAGACATGGCAAAGACAAGCATGACGACAGACAAACGCCCTGTGGATGTGGTGATCATGGCGGCGGGCAAAGGCACCCGCATGAAGAGCGATTGGCCCAAAGTGTTGCACCGTTTGGGCGGCCGCGCTTTGCTGGGGCATGTGCTTGACACCGCCATACAGTTATCAGCCCGTCGGGCCGTGGTCATCGTCGGCCATCAGGCCGAACAGGTGCAGGCGGCAGTCGGTGATCTGGCGCTCCCGGGGCTGGACTTGTCCTTTGTCCTTCAGGAGCCTCAGCTGGGGACGGGTCATGCGGTACAGCAGGCCGTACCCCTGCTGGACGATGAGGGCCTCACGCTGGTGCTCTCCGGCGATGTGCCCTTGACCCGTGCGGCCACCTTGCAAGCTTTGCTGGCCCTCTGCCAAGGCTCTCGGCTGGCGCTGCTGACCTTGCAGCTGCCGGATCCGACCGGTTACGGCCGCATCGTTCGGCAGGGGGCTGAGGTCAAAGCGATCGTCGAGCACAAGGATGCCAGCGATGCGCAGCGGCGTATCACCGAGGTCTACAGCGGCATCATGGCGGTGCCCACCCGGCTGCTG
>JBILUT010000281.1:0-3226 GCA_044370875.1 Polaromonas sp.
TGACTGTCCCATTGTGCGAGTCGTGCAATAAGCCTGTCTTTGAGTCGGCTCCTTGCTGGCTCAGCCGTACTGCCGAGCCGGACCCTCCGTTGACTCAAGCCGTGCTTTGGCGCGCCGAGCCGGTGGCTGCCAGCAGCGCAGCCACAATGATCAAACTGCCCCCCACCAGCGTGCGGGTGTCGACCTGCGCCGCATCCATGAGAGAGGACGACACACTGGCGAACAGCACTTCAGTGAGCATGATCAGGGCGGTGGTGCTGGCGGCCAGCCGCGCTGCGCCGTACTGCAGGGCCAGGTTGCTCAGCAGGAAGGCCAGGCACAGGCCCAGGGCGATGGGCACACCTTGCGCGGGCAGCACAGGCTCGGTCACAAGACCCAGGCCGGTTCCCAGCAGGCCTGCCGCTCCAGCCATGATCGCACCGCCGCCAAACATGGCCACCATGCGACCTTCGCTGGGGGTGTGGTTGTAGCGGCGCAGCAGGATGTTGGTCAATGCGAAAAATAACCCGCCGAGCACTGCCAGCCCATCGGCGGTATCTTGCGGCAGGGGCCAGGGCGAGTCGGGCGTCTTGAGCACGATCAGCACCCCCGTCAGAGCCATCAGCAGCCGCAGCACAGCCGCCGGGGTCGGGCGTTCACCGAGCAGCGGCCAGGCCAGCACGATGGACCAGGCGGGCATCAGATAAAACAGCAGCACCACCCGAACCACGTCGCCCACACTCACGGCCCAGTTAAAACCCACATTGGTCATGCCGGCGGCGAACACCAGAAACCACAGTGCCGGATGCGCGAGCAGTGTGCGCCAGGACTGCGGTCGCCAGACCAAAATGCAGATCAGAGCGCCCGCATAGATCAGGGCGGTGGACCACAGCGGATGCAGCCCCAAGTCTTGCAGTTGCCGAAAAGGCCACCACGACAAGCCCCAGACCAGCGCATTGATCAGCAGGCCGCCGGCAGCCAGCACGGATACACGCGATGGCGAGGGCTTCGAGTCATGGAGGGGCGTCATCGGTCAGGCCTGCTGCGACAGGCAGATTGCAAGCAGCTCTTCAGTGTGACTTGTCGCTGCGCGCTATTTCCAGCAGGGCCTGCACTTCATCAGCGTGGTGCACCAGGTTGCGTTCGTGCCAGCGTTTGATCAGCCACATCACGATGGCCACCACCAGGCCGAAGGCGGTGATAGCCCCGAAGGCTGACAGGCCCAGCCCCGTGGACAGCGCGTAAAAGGCACCCAAACCCAAAATGCAGGCTTGTTCGTTGAAGTTCTGCACAGCGATCGAGCGGCCAGCGCCCATCAGGTTGTGACCGCGGTGTTGCAGCAAGGCGTTCATGGGGACAACCAGAAATCCGCCCAGCCCACCCAGCAGAATGAGGAAAGGCGCGGCCACCCAGACGTTGTCGATGAAATTCATCAGGACCACCAGCAGGCCCATGCCGATGCCCAGTGGCATCAGGCTGGTGGCCTGGTCCAGCCGTGTGCGGGTAGAGGCGATCACCGCACCGACGGCCGTGCCGATGGCCACCACCCCCACCAGTGATGAGGCCTGTGTGGTGCCGTAGCCCAGGGCCGCCGCCGCCCACGCCAGCACGATGTAGCGCAGGTTGCCCGAGACCCCCCAGAACAAGGTGGTGGTGGCCAGCGAGATCTGCCCGAGCTTGTCCTGCCAGAGGGCGCTGTTGCAGCGCTTGAAATCGGGCAGCAGTTCGAGCAACTGCTTGGGCATCGGCCGCATTTGCACGCCGGTATGGGGAATGCGGGTGTTGAACCAGGCGGCCAAGCCATAAACACCCATCAGCACCAGCAAGGCGGCTTCGGGCGGGGTGTCGATGCCGGTATCGAACATGGGCAGGTCAAATCCGAGCAAGGGGCTTGAGATGCGCGGGCCCACCAGTTGGCCCCCGAGCAGAACGCCCAGGATGATGGAGGCAATGGTCAGCCCCTCGATCCATCCGTTGGCCTTGACCAGTTGCGAGGCGGGTAGCAATTCGGTCAGGATGCCGTACTTGGCCGGCGAATAGGCCGCAGCGCCCAGCCCGACCACCGCATAAGCCAGCAAGGGATGTGCAGAGAACAGCATGGCCACGCAGCCGATTACCTTGATGGCATTGCTGAAAAACATCACCTGCCCTTTAGGGCGCGAGTCAGCAAACGCTCCGACGAAGGGCGCGAGCACCACATAGAACAGCGCGAACATGGGCACCAGCGCCGCCGGCTGCCACTTGGGCGCGCCGCCCGAGCGCAGCAGTTCAACGGCCACCACAAACAGCGCGTTGTCAGCCAGCGAGCTGAAAAACTGCGCCGCCATGATGGTGTAGAAGCCGCGTTTCATGCAGAAGCCATTGTGGGCGAGGGTTGACTGCGCCCGAATGGCGGCATGGGTCAGGGGGAGCCCGACCGGCGGTCCGGGCGGCCCTTTTACAAGGGGTGCGGGTTTATAGCACGGTCATTGGTGCCAAAATCCTCCTCAATCCCTTGTAAATAGGCTGGATTTGGCAGGCCGGAGTCGCTGACCGGCCCGCAAGCACCCGGCGTTCGCACCACCTCTCCATGCCCCGCCCCATACTGGCCACGATCGATCTGCAGCACCTGCGGCATAACCTCAACCGAATCCGCAGCTTTTCTCCTGAATCGAAGGTCTGGGCGGTGGTCAAGGCCGATGCCTACGGACATGGCATTGAGCGCGTCTTCGAAGCGTTTCGCGGTGCCGATGGCTTTGCCCTGCTGGACCTGACGGAGGCGCAACGCCTGCGTGCGCTGGGCTGGCGCGGGCCGATTCTGCTACTCGAGGGCTGCTTCGAGGCCCGCGATCTGGAGGCATGCTCGCGCCTGGGCTTGTGGCATGTGGTCCACTGTACCGAGCAAATTGACATGCTGGCCTCGCACAAGACGCAGCAGGCGCACCGGGTATTCCTGAAAATGAATTCGGGCATGAACCGGCTGGGCTTCAAGCCCGAGCGCTATCGGGCTGCCTGGACCCGGCTGCAGGCCTTGCCTCAGGTCGAGGACATCGCCTTGATGACCCACTTCAGCGATGCCGACGGCCCCAAGGGCATCGAGGCGCAATGGGCTGCCTTTGACCGTGTGACGGCCGACCTGCCGGGCGAGCGTTCGCTGAGCAACAGCGCGGCCAGCCTGCGCCATGCGCAAACCCTGGCGGGGCACAGTGACTGGGTGCGGCCGGGCATCGCGCTCTATGGCGGAGCGCCTGACTACTTGGCCCCTGAT
>JBILUT010000283.1:0-3206 GCA_044370875.1 Polaromonas sp.
CCAGTTTGCGACAGGCCTAGATTCGTGCCCCATCCACGCTGGCAAAATGGATGTCTGCAATCTGGCGTCGGGCCCGCCTTGGCCTGCTCTCTGGGGGCGCTTCTAGTGGCCTTTGTGCCTAACGCAAGACACGATGACCGAACTGAGTCGACCCGAGCCTGAGCCGCGCAGTGCCTACCGCGTGATGCGGCCGATCAGCACCCGCTGGTCGGACAACGACGTTTACGGGCATGTCAACAACGTCGTCTACTACAGCTGGTTTGACACGGCGGTCAATGGGTACTTGATCGATCGCGGTGTACTTGACATCCATGCGGGGGACCTGATCGGACTGGTGGTACAGACCCAGTGCCACTACTTTGCGCCGCTGTCCTACCCGCAGGCGGTGCTGGCGGGATTGCGTGTTGGTCGCGTCGGCACATCCAGCGTGCGCTATGAGGTCGCCCTGTTTGCCGACGATGGCAGGCTGAATGAGCCTTGCGCCGCCCGCGGTCATTTTGTTCATGTCTACGTGGATCGACACAGTCGTCGGCCGCGTCCCTTGTCCCCCGCCTTCCTTGCCGTTCTGGAGACCCTCAAGTGAGCTCAAATCCATTACCCCTCGACAGCGCCGCCGTTACTGTGGATGAAGCCATCCTCAGTCGCATGTCCGTGCGGGCCTACCTGCAAAGACCGGTCGAGCGCGAAAAGATCGAGCACATCTTGCAACTGGCCAATCGCGCGCCCTCCGGCACCAATTCGCAGCCCTGGCAGGTGTATGTGCTGCAAGGTCAAAGCCTGAGCGGGCTGGTCGCCAAGGTGTGCGCGGCCCATGACGCGATCCGCGATGACCCGTCGCTGGCCCAGAAGTACAAGGAAGAGTACGACTACTACCCGAGCCAATGGGTCGAGCCCTATCTGGGGCGCCGTCGGGAGAACGGCTGGGGCCTCTACGGTCTGCTGGGCATTGAGCGCGGCCAGAAGGACAAGATGCACGCGCAACACCAGCGCAATTTCCGCTTCTTCGATGCGCCGGTCGGTCTGATCTTCACCATTGACCGTGTGCTCGGACGCGGCAGCATGCTCGACTACGGCATGTTCCTGCAAAACGTGATGCTTGCAGCACGCGGGCAGGGCCTGCACACTTGCCCTCAGGCAGCCTGGAACGATTACCACTCCATCGTCCTTCCGCATATCGGCGCAAAACCAGAGCAAATGATGGTCTGCGGCATGTCCCTGGGCTACGCCGATCCACAGAGCTTGGTCAACCGCTTCTACACGCCACGCGATGCCGCCTCGCAGTTCACCACCTGGCTGGACTGAGCGCGGGCTTTCCGTCCCCCGTACGGGCGCGGTCGGCCCATGAGCGGCGGCCTGACCGTGGTGCAGCTGCTCGGCGGGCTGTCGTACGCCACCACCTTGTTCCTGATGGCCGCCGGGTTGACGCTGATCTTTGGCGTCACACGCATCGTCAATTTCGCCCATGGCAGCTTTTTCATGCTCGGCGCTCTGTTTGCCGCGCACTGGCTGACCCATTGGTTTCCCGCTTGGTCAGACAGTGCCCTGTTGTACGCGCTGGCCATGCTGCTGGGCGCTTTGGCGGCCGCTTTGGTGGGGGCTATCGCTGAGGTGTTGCTGTTGCGGCGCATGGCCCATGCGCCCGAGCTCTACCAGTTGGTGGCCACCTTTGGATTAACCCTGGCTTTGCACGATGCGATGCTTTGGCTGTTTGGCAACCAGGAAGTCTTTGCGCCTCGCTTCCCGGGCCTGAGAGGTTCGGTTCAGTTGGGCGAAGAGCTCTTTCCAACGTATCAACTGGCCCTGATGGCCATCGGCCCTCTGGTCTGGCTCGGTTTGCATCTGATGCTCACCCGATCATTGTTTGGCCGGCGATTGCGTGCGGCCACCGAAGACCGTGAGATGCTAGGTGCCTTGGGCGTCAATTCGCGACCACTCATGATGGGCGCGGTGGTCTTGGGTTGTGCCCTGGCTGGCCTCGGTGGTGCCTTGCAGGTTCCGCGTGAGCCGGCCCACCTCCAAATGGACATGGCGGTGATCGTGGAGACCTTTGTCGTCGTGGTCACCGGGGGCCTCGGCAGCATCGGTGGCGCCTTTTTCGCAGCCTTGCTCATTGGATTGGTTCATGCTTTGGGGATCCACTGGTTTCCGCAGGCCACTTTGGTGCTCGTCTTCCTGACGATGGCGGTGGTGTTGGTCGTACGACCGCAGGGGCTGGCTGGCCGTCGACTCACCGCAGTGCAAGGGCAGCGAGAACCTGCGCAGCCCTTTCGCGGCCTGAACCTGTCGCCGGCCAGCACCGCCGCCGTGCTGCTGGCTTTGGGTGGAACGGCGTTGCTGGCGTGGACCTCGGGCGCCTACTGGCAGACCCTGGCCATCGATGCGATGGTATTCATCATTTTTGGCATTAGTCTGCAAGCCATGATGGGTCTGGCGGGCCTGGTCAGCTTTGGCCACGCGGCTTATTTCGCGCTCGGCGCCTACGGCGCGGCGCTGTCCCATTTGCATTGGGGCGCCAATCTTTTTCAGGCGGCGGCCGTCGGCACGGGCAGTGCCCTGTTGCTGGCAGCGGTCTTCGGTGCAGCGGTCGTGCGCAGCAGCGGCGTGTACCTGGCCATGCTGTCCCTGGCTCTGGCACAGGTGATCTGGGCCACGGCCACGCAGGCGGTGGCATTGACCGGCGGTGACAACGGCTTGATTGGCCTGCATCTGGTGCCTCAGGCAGGTCGTGCTTGGTTCTATGGCTTTATGGTGCTGTTGACGCTGGTCTCAGTGGCTGGCTTGAGCCGGCTTGCTTTGTCGGGGCAGGGCGCTGCGCTGCAGGCCTTGCGCGATGCACCGCTGCGGGCCGAGGCCAGCGGCGTGCCCATCTCCGCACTCAAGTACCGCGTTTTTCTTCAGAGCGCAGCGCTGGCTGGCCTGGCCGGTGCCTTGTTCGCGGCCCATAAGGGGGCGGTGTTTCCGTCGGTGGCCAGCGTGGCGACCTCGGTGGACGCGCTGCTGGTGGTGCTGCTGGGCGGTGTGCACCAGCTTTGGGGCGCGGTGGCCGGCAGCCTTCTGCTTTTTGGCGTGTCGGCCGAGCTTGGCCGTGATCTGACGTACTGGCGCGGACTGCTCGGCGTGGTGATCATGGTGGTGATGGTGATTTCGCCCTCCGGACTTTTGTCCTTGCCAAGCTTGATTCGACGCTGGCGTGCTCCGGGGGGCGG
>JBILUT010000284.1:0-3193 GCA_044370875.1 Polaromonas sp.
ACACCGCATCGGCCCCATCGCCGAAGAAATGCTTCTCCATTTGTCGCGCCAGATACTGACGGGCGCGCGCATCGGCCAAGTTCAGCCGATTCTCGTTGACCAGCATCGTCTGCTGTTTGATCCATTCGGCCCAGGCCGGTTTGCTCACCTCTGCCCAAATGCGTTGGCCCAGGGGGCCCGGGTAGGGCGGACGGTCCAGACCTTCGGCCTCACGACCGAGTTTGATGCAGTTGACAGTGCGTGCCATGGCGCTCATTCAAAGTAGGGATGTGCGCGATTCTACGGAAAGGGCGTCGCCGCAGTCCGCTCAGCCGAGCCGGGCGCGGCCCGACGGCCTGCTTGCGCGTGGATTGCCTCAAAACACGGCGTGGTCACCACGCTCAACCGTGACCTTGCCGGCCACCAGATCGGTGTAGAAATCCTTGAGCGTTTGGCTGCCGGTGGACGGGGTGGCATCGGCATCGTAAAGGCCGGTTTTGGGATCGAGCTGCAGCATGGATTCGGTGGCGTAGTAGCGGCCTATGCGCGCCAGCTCGGCCTTTTTCTTCAATGACGGCAGCAGCACGCTTGCGGTGTTGAGTCCCGCGATGATCACGTCCATCAGACCCACCGGTACATGCCGAAAGTGCGCAGGCCGGCCCAAGGCCTGAAACATCAGTGCCCCCTGCTCCAAGGGCGTCAAGGCCGGCCCCGGACCACCGATCGGAAGCACAGCCCGGTGACGCGATGCATCGCTGATGCAGCCGACCAGATACTCGGCCAAATCCTCATCGCTGATGGGCTTGCAGGCGGTCAGACGACCATCGCCAAAGACCAGAAAGGGCTTGCCCAGCCGCAGCCGATCAAGCTGCCCCGAGAGCGACTTGAAGAAGGCGGTGGGGCGCACGATGGAGTAATTCAAACCCGACTGCATCAGCGCGGCCTCAAAGGCCAGCTTGGCCCGCTGAAATTCCAGCAGGGGCTTTTGCACGCAGATGGCTGAGAGCAAGATCATGTGACCCATGCCCGCCTGCTTGGCCGCTTCAAGGGCCTGCAAATGGGCGCGGTGGTCAATGGCCCATGCATCTTCTGGCGCGCCACTTCGCGATGCCATGCATGACAAGAGAACCTGGAAGGACTCCCCTTGCAGGCCGTCGCGGAGAATGGATTGCGGGTCGCAAACATCACCAAAGCGGACAACCGCACCGTGCAATTGCGCCGATAGCGCTTGGCTGGACCGTTGCTGACGCCCAGCCGGCCGACGCACCAGGCAGACAACTTCATGGCCCCGCCGCCTGAGGGCCTGCACGGTTGCCTGACCGATGGTACCTGTGGCACCGAGCATGAACACGCGTTCAACCATGATGTGTGTAGTGGTCCGCCTCAGGGGTGAGATGTCAGCAGGGGCCGTAAGCTTGCGCGGAACACCGAGGCATTGTCAGTCAGTTCATTCGATTGTGACGATGCCTTTCTCCTCGTTGAGCTGTTGGAAATAACCGACACCATGACGATTGCTGCGGTGCTAATTTCTACGCATGCAAAAAATCTGGGATCTATCACCACCGGTTGGCCCCACCTCCCCGGTCTTTGAGGGGGACACCCCCTACAGCCAAGCCTGGGCTTGGCATATCGATCAAGGTAGCCCGGTCAATGTGGCGACCCTCAAGTTGTCAGGACATGTCGGCGCACATGCCGATGGTCCTCTGCACTACGACCCTCGGGGCAAGGCGGTCGGGGAGTTGTCGCTGGAGCCTTACCTCGGACCCTGCCGGGTCATCCATGCCCGCGGAGTGGGTCGCCTGGTGCAATGGCAGGACCTGGTCCATGGGCTCGACCACTTGTTGCCACGGGTGTTGATCCGAACCTACCCGCGTTTTCCTCTCACGACTTTTGACCCTGATTTCCGCGCCCTGGATCCGCAGCTGGTGGAAGCCCTGGCAGACCGGGGCGTCCAATTGATCGGCATTGATAGCGCCAGCGTTGATCCGGCCGCCAGCAAAGACCTGCCGAGCCATCAGGCCCTGCGAAGACGCGATCTGCGGGTGCTTGAGAACCTCTGCCTCGACGCAGTGCCCGAGGGCGATTACGAGCTGATCGCCTTGCCCTTGCGCTGGATACAGGCCGATGCCAGCCCGGTGCGCGCGATCCTGCGCTTACTTTGACCAGCCTCTTCCAACCGTTTCCACCATGAACGACCCCTTGACTCTTGAAGACTGCCGGGCCCTGGACCGCGCCGACCCCCTGCGATCCTTGCGCGATCTCTTTGATCTCCCTCCAGGCTTGATCTACCTCGATGGCAACTCGCTGGGCCCCTTGCCCCGCGCCACTGCAGGGCGCGTGGCCGAAGCGATTGGCCTGCAGTGGGGTCGCGATCTCATCAAGAGCTGGAACAGCGCCGGCTGGTTTGATCTGCCTCAGCGTGTGGGCGACAAGATTGCGCCGTTGATTGGTGCCCGGCCCGGTGAGGTCCTAGCGGTCGACAGCACCTCGGTCAACCTCTACAAGGTGCTGTGGGCTGCACTGCAGCTTGCAAGCGGCCGCGCACCCGGTAAGCGGTTGGTGGTCAGCGAGCGAAGTAACTTCCCCACCGACCTGTACATCGCACAGTCCCTGTGCCGAGAGCGCGGCCTGCAACTCAAATTGGTTGAGGCTGCCGAGATCGAGGCCGCGCTTGATGAAGAGGTGGCCGTTTTGATGCTCACCCACGTGAACTATCGCACGGGGGCCATGCACGACATGGCCGCTCTGACTGCCAAGGCCCATGCGTGCGGAGCTCTGTGCGTCTGGGATCTGGCCCACAGCGCTGGTGCGGTTCCGGTTGACCTTCATGCGGTGCAGGCCGACTTTGCCGTCGGTTGTGGCTACAAGTACCTCAACGGCGGTCCAGGTGCACCGGCTTTTGTCTGGGTGCATCCGCGGCATCTTGAGAGCGGCTGGCAGCCTTTGGCAGGATGGTGGGGGCACGAGGCGCCCTTCGAGTTCACGCCCGACTACCGGCCTGCCGCCGGGATCCTGCGCTATCAATGCGGTACCCAGCCGATTCTCAGCCTGATCGCTCTCGACGCAGGGGTTGACACTGTTCACGCGGCGCTGCCTTTGGGCGGCATACCGGCTCTGCGCCGCAAGTCGCTGTCGCTGACTCGTTTGTTCATCGGACTGGTGCAGACGCGCCTGCAAGGCCATGGCTTTGAAATTGTCAGCCCGCTCGAGGACG
>JBILUT010000286.1:0-3164 GCA_044370875.1 Polaromonas sp.
CGCCCGGATCGAGCAAGACGTTGTTGACCGATCCGCTGGAGCGGCGCACGCCTTCTTGCACAAATTTCATGGCCTCGTTGTCTTCCAAGCCCAGGAAGCCGGCCGGTCCCATCAGGTTGCCCTGACGCAGCCGGTGACGTTCCATCTCGGGGGTATCGTCGGCATAGCCGAACATGGTCCATTCCATGATCATGCTGTCGGGTCCGTTGGGGATGATGTGACGCACACCCAGGGTATTCATCTCGCGCTGCACGATCAGATTGGGCCAGATGGTCATCATGGTGACCGACCAGGGCGACTTGAACTCTTTGACGAACTCCAGAAAGCGTTCGTCCTTCAGCCGCAGCCCCTCGTGGAAGGACCGCATTTCCTTTTTGTTTTCTTCCGAGACGTTGGCATATTTGTCTTCTGACTTGGCCGAGGCCATGATGCCGTGCCGGCCGTGCTTGTTGTCGGCGAACATCAGGGATTTGTTGCCCGCCACCAGCAGCCCGAAGACCACCAGAAAAGAGTGCAGCAGCGTGGCGTGGTACGGGTCCTTCAGGTTTTCGTGATACATCTTCCAGTTGCACGGCAGCTCATTGCGGTAGTAGCCATGGATCTTCAGAGGCTTGCCGGTGAAGGTGGTGTCAAATTCCTCCAGGATCTCGGGGGTGAGATAGTCCTCAAGGGGCTCGACCTGATGGGAGTAAGACGCGAAGATCACGCCATGGCGCGTGGTCACGCGAAGTTGCCGGGTGCCAAAGTCACTGTTCTTGAAGTCCCGTGGCATGCCGCCGAGCTTGTTGACGCCTCTTTTGAAGGGGACGCCTTGCAGGTTGCCCTTGAGGTCGTAGCTCCACTGGTGGTAGGGGCAGACAAATTCTTTGGCGTTACCGCGATGGCTGCGACAGAACTCGGCACCGCGGTGGGCACAGCGGTTTTCAAAGACCGCGATACCGCCGTCCTCGGTGCGAGAGACCACCACCGGCGTGGCGCCGACATACGAGCGTTTGTAGTCGCCGACGTTAGGGATCTCCGCCTCAAGAGCTACGAAATTCCAGGTGTCACCCCGGAAGATCTTGTCCATTTCTGCGTCGTACAGAGCCCGACTGGTGTAGACCCAGTCTGGGATGGTGTTCAGCGCATCGGCTGGCCAGATGCATTGGGACAAATCGGCCTGCTTAGACGCATCGGTCAGTCCGATTACGGTTTGGTTTTGGTACATGTTGGGCCTCTCTGGCGGGGTGCCTGTCGGATTGGGCTTTCAGCAAGGGGGCAGCGTGGCGGCGTCAGAACGGCTTGCGGGCCAGGCCAGAAGTTCGCTGGCCGATGCGTTTGGCATCGAGTTCATGGCCGCCTTGCGTAAACCTTGAGGTTCGGCTGGAACGCTGGCCGCCCCGTGATGAATACGATCTTTAAAAAACATTCAGTATGCCTGCATATATTTCTTTTGGTTCAGAGTCCTGAGCGACTCACAGGGCGGGTCGCTCAGGGGGTCGAGGGCGCTGCCCGCGGGCCAGTCCGGTGGGTGCTACTCTTGCTCGGTTTTACGCTATCCATATTGCGAAGATACCACGCCGAGGCCCGGTTCGATAAACGGATAGGGCCCGATATTCGGGTAAGTCCTAATCAGGATGCCAGAGTCAGATTGAACAGGACTAAAAAACTGTGGGTACACTGTCAGAATCGGACCACAAACCGATCGGGGTCCGGTCGCGGCGGGTTGCCTGTTGCAGCCTTGTCCGGGGCACCTCGCGGTTGGGCGCTGGTGGTGGCGCGCAGCCGTTCGTCCTTGTTTGTTTGACCAACGGAGTTCGAAGATGACCCTTGCATTTCATCAGCGCCTGTTTCGTCGTGGCCTGCTGGCGGGCTTTGCCGCTGTGGCTTTGTTCAATGCGCCGTTGGTCAGTGCCCAGGACAGAAGCTGGGGCCCTAAATCGGTGCAAATTACGGTGGGCTTTGCTCCGGGCGGTGGTGTTGACATGCTCGCCCGCATGCTCGCCACCGAACTGCAAAAGCGTGGAATCACCGCGGTGGTTGAGAACAGGCCGGGCGCGGGCAGCACACTGGCAGCCGCTCACGTGGTCAGTCGTCCCAACGATGGCTCGGCGCTGATGATGATGAACGACTCCTATGCACTGGCGCCAGCGGTCTACCCCAAGCTCACCTACGACCCCCGCAAAGACCTGGCTCCTGTCATCGGTGTGGCCTATGCACCCATGGTGGTGTTGGTGCCGGCCCAATCGCCCTACAAGACCCTGGCTGAGCTGATGGCTGCCAACAAGACCAGCTTGAACTGGGGCTCCTGCGGTTCGGGCACTGCACCGCATCTGGCCGGTGAATTGCTCAACATCGCCTTTAAGGTCAAGAACACGCATGTGCCCTACAAGGGCTGCGGCCCGGCCCTGGTGGACCTGTTGGGTGGGCAGGTTGACTTTGGGGTTGTCACGGTCTCAGGGGCCTTGGGTCACCTCAAGACTGGCAAGCTGCGTGCGCTGGCCATCACCTCGGCTCAGCGCGCTCCTTTCCTGCCTGATTTGCCCACCGTCGCTGAAGGTGGCGCGGCCGACTTCCAGATGTCGCAGTGGCAGGGCCTGGCGGTGCCGGGCACCACACCGGAGCCCCTCAAGCAAAGAATCTATGAGGTGGTCGCCGAGATCATCCAGAATCCAGAGATGCAAAAACGCTTGCTGGATTTGGGCTACACCCCGGCCACTGAGAACCCCGCTCAGTTCCAGCGGGTGGTTCATGCCGACATCGAGCGCATGAGTGTGATTGCCAAGCGACTGAACCTTAAAGCCGACTGATTGCATCCACATTCAACAGGGCAGACCATGAGCAAACTCAAGCTGAGCATGTCGGTCGGCAACTACGACCGCACCCAGGCCCTGTTCGATGGACGGGTTCAAATTGAGGGCTGTGAGGTCACTGGGGTGCCCCTGGAGCCTGAGGAGGCGTTTCACCGAGCCTTTCGCTATGGTGAGTTTGACATCACCGAAATCTCGATGAGCAGCCACATGATGACCACCGCCCGTGGTGACAATCAGTATGTGGCAGTGCCAGCCTTTCTCTCGCGGGTGTTTCGCCAGTCGGGCATCTATGTCCGCACGGACCGGGGCATTGACCGGCCGCAGGATCTCAAGGGCAAGCGCATCGGCGTGCCCGAGTACCAGATCACGGCC
>JBILUT010000287.1:0-3151 GCA_044370875.1 Polaromonas sp.
TTCTGACGCACGTCCCAGTCCAGCTCGACAGTGGCCGCACGTTTGATCAGCACCGGCGCCAGACCGGCACCGCGGGCCATGAGCTTTGAGACTTCCAGCATGGGGTGATTCGATGGGCTTGACGACGGCGGCTCAGAACAGAAAGTAGCGCTGGGCCATCGGCAGACTGCGTGCCGGCTCGCAGGTGAGCAGCTGGCCATCGGCTCGCACCTCGTAGGTCTGCGCGTCAATCTCCATGACCGGCAGGTAGCTGTTGTGCACCATGTGCTGCTTGCGCACGCCGCGAATGTTGTGGGCTACGCTCAGGGTTTTCGCCAGGCCAAAGCGCTCTTTCACGCCGGCTGCCATGGCCGCCCCCGAAACAAAGGTGAGAGAGCCACGCGCCAGGGCACCGCCAAAGCTGCCGAACATCGGCCGGTAATGCACCGGCTGCGGCGTTGGAATTGAAGCGTTGGGATCGCCCATTGCCGCGTGGGCAATGAAGCCCCCTTTGAGAATCAGCGAAGGCTTGATACCGAAGAAGCCGGGACGCCAGATCACCAGATCGGCCCACTTACCCACTTCGATCGAGCCGACCTCGTGCGAAATGCCGTGTGCCAGGGCTGGGTTGATGGTGTACTTGGCCACATATCGCTTGACGCGGAAATTGTCGTTGCGCTGCGAATCGCCGGGCAGCTTGCCGCGCTGCTGCTTCATTTTGTGGGCGGTTTGCCAGGTGCGCAGAATGACCTCGCCAACGCGGCCCATCGCTTGCGAATCGCTACTCATCATGCTGATCGCACCGAGGTCGTGCAAGATATCTTCAGCCGCAATGGTTTCCTTGCGAATGCGGCTTTCAGCAAAGGCCAGGTCTTCGGCGATCGATGCATCGAGGTGATGGCAGACCATCAGCATGTCCACATGCTCATCGAGCGTGTTGACGGTGTAGGGCATCGTCGGGTTGGTGGATGAGGGCAAAAAGTTGGCTTGCCCCACCACCTTCATGATGTCGGGAGCGTGACCACCGCCTGCGCCTTCGGTGTGGAAGGCGCACAGCCCTCGGCCCTTGGTGGCGGCAATGGTGTCTTCGACAAACCCTGACTCATTGAGCGTGTCTGAGTGAATGGCGACCTGGGTGTCGGTCTCGTCGGCGACATCCAGGCAGTTGCTGATGGCCGATGGGGTGGTACCCCAGTCCTCATGCAGCTTCATGCCAATGACGCCTGCGTTGATCTGTTCGCGCAGTACCTCGGGACGGCTGGCATTGCCCTTGCCCAGAAACCCCAGGTTCATAGGGAAGGCATCAGCGGCCTGCAGCATGCGCTCTATGTTCCAGGGCCCGGGCGTGCAGGTGGTGGCAAAGGTGCCGGTGGCCGGCCCCGTGCCACCGCCCATCATGGTAGTGACACCCGAGGCGAGCGCCTCCTCAATTTGCTGCGGGCAGATAAAGTGGATGTGCGAATCAATGCCGCCGGCGGTGACGATCAGCCCTTCGCAGCTGATGATTTCGGTGCCCGCACCGATGATGATGTCTACGCCGGCCTGCACATCGGGGTTGCCGGCTTTACCGATGGCCGCGATACGGCCGTCTTTCAGACCGATATCGGCCTTGACGATGCCCCAGTGGTCGACAAGGAGGGCGTTGGTCAGCACAGTGTCCATCGCACCTTGCGCACGCGTGGCCTGTGATTGGGCCATGCCGTCGCGGATGGTCTTGCCACCGCCAAACTTAACTTCCTCGCCGTAGCTGCCAGCCCGCAGGGTGTAGTCGGCCTCGACCTCGATCAGCAAATCGGTGTCGGCCAGACGAACCCGGTCTCCGGTGGTGGGGCCGAACATTTCCGCATAGGCGCGTCGCCCGATGGTGGTGGCCATGTTGTTCCTTTCAGCTCGATGCGTTCATGCGTACGCGGGTCAGGTGCAGTGGCGTCTGCGGCCACCGCTCAGAGTGGGCCCTGCACACGGCCCTGAAAGCCCCAGACCTGTCGTGCGCCGGCGTAGTCCACCAGCTCAACGGTGCGCTGCTGGCCAGGCTCAAACCGGACCGCGGTGCCCGAAGCAATGTTCAGACGCATGCCGCGTGCTGCTTGCCGGTCAAAGGCCAGGGCCTGATTGGTCTCCGCAAAGTGATAGTGCGAGCCTACTTGAATGGGCCGGTCCGCGGTATTTTGAACCACCAGCGTGATGGTGCGGCGCCCCGCATTGAGCGTCAGCGGCTCATCATCGGTGAGCAGCTCACCCGGGGTCATTTGCGACTCCACCACAGGGCCAAGCCCGCGACGGCCAGAGCGATCCCGAGGGCGGCATCTGTGGCGTGCCAGTGCCCGCCAGACAGGCCGTGGCCATCGTGGGCGTGCAGCTGGGCGGCCGCCAAGGCCAGGACAAGAGCAAACGATGTTTTCATGGTTGAGTTCAGACGATGGGTTGATGCACGGTCACCAATTTGGTGCCATCGGGGAAGGTGGCCTCCACCTGAATATCGGTGATCATCTCGGCCACGCCCTCCATCACATCCTGTCGGCTGAGTAAGTTGCGGCCTTCGCTCATCAGTGCAGCGACGGTCTTGCCGTCGCGAGCACCTTCCATCACGGCAGCAGTGATCAGGGCCACTGCTTCCGGGTAATTGAGCTTGAGTCCTCGCGCACGCCGGCGTTCGGCCAGCAAGGCAGCGGTGAAGATCAGCAATTTGTCTTTCTCACGAGGGCTGAGTTCCATGGCGAACAGTTGATTGTTGTGAGGTTTCGAATTGCAAGTTTGGTGCCAAAGTTGGCGGCCCGCTGGGTCGGGCCTGATAGGCCAGCCACTTTTTCTTGCGTAGCGGCGTCGACGGATATCCAGAGGCTGCCCATTATGAAACCATGAGCGATCTTGCCCATTGGCTGGGCGAAGTGTCCGGGCGCTACAATCCGGGGTTGCCAGAAATCTTGTGAGGGTGCCGTTGCTTGTTCGTTCAGTTCCCGTCAAAGGCCCACAAGTTCCCGCGCTGGCCTTCTGACTTGAGGATTGTGTTCACATGGCAAAGGAAGAACTCATTGAAATGCAGGGACTGGTAGAAGAGGTTCTGCCCGATTCGCGCTTTCGAGTGACCCTGGAAAACGGGCACAAGCTGATTGCCTATACCTCGGGCAAGATGCGCAAGAACCACATCCGCATCCTGGCTGGTGATCAGGTG
>JBILUT010000288.1:0-3146 GCA_044370875.1 Polaromonas sp.
GCTCGACAAGATGGTCACCATGCGTGAAGAGCTGCGCCAGCTCTGGATGAGCACATCGTCTTCGCGTGAGCAATTGGCGGTCGATCTGCAAGCCTGGTGCCAGCGGGCTGAGGCCAGTGGCATCGCTGCCTTGCAGCGGTTCTCGCAAAAATTGCGCGCAGCCCGCGCCTGAGGGCAGCCGACTGCGGCGCCGCTGTTGTGCGCCGTTTCAGGTCGACCAGATTCGGGGGGCAGGTGCCTCTATCTGCCAGGCGTGGCCTCGCCATAGCGACCAAATCTGCCGCAGCAAGTCCATGGCTGGCTCCACCAGCGGGGTCACGGCCCGAAGCACCACCATCTGTTCATTCGGTGAGGTCACTCCGGCCGTGGCAGAGAGCCTGTGGGTCGCCAGGCAGGCGCGAGTCTGCTCCAGCCAGTCCTCGCGGCGTTGACGCTCGATTCCGCGCCCACTGATGAAAAACAAGGTCGCCAGACAGCGGCGGCCGGCCAAACCCAGCGGGCTGTTGAGCAGCCGTTCATCGGTGGCATCGAGTTGCGCCCGCTCCAGCCATAGCCCGGGCACTTCAAGATGCTGCAAGAAGCGGCCGCTGGCAAAGGGCTTCTCCGATTGCGGCAGGCCCAGGGCGGTGACATCCCAGCCGATCAGCTCGGCCCCGGGCGCCAGGTTCATGCGAAGGTGGTTCTCGGCCTTGCACCCCGAGAAGCACAAGGCTTCCAGGGGCAGCCATTCCAGGCGAGCACCGGGCTCCAGATCAATCTGCGTTCGCTGCACGGCCAGTTCGCCGGTCGAGCGGTAAAAGCGAGTCGCTCCCGGCGTGGTGATCAGGCCGTGTGCGCTTGGCCCCACCCGAATTCGCAAATCAAGTGTGTCGCCGCCCACCAGTCCGCCCGGCGGATGAACCAGCACGTTGTGACAAATGCCCGGGCCTTGCGGATAGAGGCTTTGCAAAATGCGCAGCGGGCCTTCGTGTTTGAAGCGGGCTACGCTGCGGCCCTGCTCCAAGGTGTAATCGAGTTCGAGTTGCGCCTGCCAGGTCATGATTCCGGCAGTGTACGGTTGGCCTTGCCTCGGACGCGGCCTCAGGATTTTCCAGGGGACGCTGGGGCTTGGTGTGATCGCCAGTCAGGTCTGCCGCGGCAGCGGTAAGGCCGTTTTGTAGCGCACCTGTTTGAGGGCAAAACTCGACCGGATCTTTTCGACGCCCTCGATGGGCGAGAGCTTGTCCAGAATGAAGCGCTCCAGCGCCGCCATATCGGGCACGGCCACCCGAATTAGATAGTCCGAGTCGCCGGTCATCAGGTAGCACTCCATCACTTCCTCGTAGTCGGCCATGCGGCCTTCGAACATGGCCAGCGCTTCTTTGCTTTGCGTGCGCAGGCTGATGTTGATGAACACATTGAGGCCCAGACCGAGCTTGCTGGCATTGACCAAGGCGACATAGCGGGAGATGACGCCGGCCGCTTCGAGAGCTTTGACCCGGGCCAGGCAGGGCGAGGGCGAGAGATGCACGCGACGGGCCAGCTCCACATTGCTCAAGCTGCCGTCGCGCTGCAGTTCATCGAGCAGCCGAAGATCGATAGCATCTATTTTCATGCTGAAATTTCCTAAATATCGGCATATTGTGCTTTAAAAAAGCGCTAGAGGCATTAATAAAGCATCAAGTTTTCGCTTGGATTACCTACAGTGCGGTTCATTGCCTCAGGAGAATCCTATGAACGCTCCCATGCTTCCGGGCTGGTTGCAGCAGCCCGGCCTTGGTTCTGACCCGGACCCTCAGGAGACGGCCGAATGGCTGGAGGCTTTTGCTGCCCTGGTGCAGTCGGGTCCGGACGGCCCCGCGCGCGCCCGGCAGATGCTCGATCTCCTGGCCGCGCAGGCGCGAGCCCTGGGGACGCATTGGCAGCCCGATCTGAATACGCCTTACAGAAACACCATCGCGGTCGATGATCAACCGGTGTTCCCAGGCGATCTGGCGATCGAAGAGCGACTGGCTTCGCTGATGCGGTGGAATGCCTTGGCCATGGTGGTGCGTGCCAATCAGGCCTATGGCGACTTGGGCGGTCATATCGCCAGCTATGCCAGTGCGGCCGATTTGTTTGAAGTCGGCTTTAATCATTTCTTTCATGCGCGTGACGGGCGGCACCGAGGTGACCTGGTGTTTTTTCAACCGCACAGCGCGCCGGGCGTTTATGCGCGGGCCTTCCTGGAGGGGCGCCTGAGCGAGGCGGAACTGGCTCACTATCGCCAGGAAATCCAGGGGCTGAACAAGGGCACGCGCGGCTTGCCCAGCTATCCGCACCCCTGCCTGATGCCCGACTTTTGGCAATTCCCAACTGGCTCGATGGGCATCGGCCCGATCAGTTCGATCTATCACGCCCGCTTCATGCGCTACCTGACCCACCGGCAATTGCTCGATTGCGAAGGTCGCAAGGTCTGGGGCGTGTTTGGGGATGGCGAGATGGACGAGCCCGAAAGCATGAGCGCGCTCACCCTTGCTGCTCGCGAAAATCTGGACAACCTGGTGTGGGTGGTCAACTGCAACCTGCAGCGACTCGATGGGCCGGTGCGGGGCAATTTCCGCATCATCGACGAGCTCGAGAAGTTGTTTTCCGGTGCCGGCTGGCATGTGATCAAGCTGGTCTGGGGCAGTGACTGGGACGGCCTGTTTGCGCGCGATCAATCTGGGGCGCTGCTGCGTGCTTTTGCGAGTACCGTCGACGGCCAGATGCAGACCTTTGCGGCCAATGACGGTCGCTACAACCGTGAACATTTCTTTGGTCAGAATGCCGAGCTTGCACGGTTGGCGCAGGGCATGACCGACGAACAGATCGACCGGCTCAAGCGGGGCGGCCATGATCTGGTCAAGATTCACGCCGCCTATGCCGCTGCGGCGGCTCACCGAGGCCAGCCCACCGTGATCCTGGCGCACACCAAAAAAGGGTATGGCATGGGCTCTGCGGGGCAGGGCAAGATGACCACCCACTCGCAGAAAAAATTTGATGAGCAGGACCTCATCGAGTTTCGTAACCGCTTCAACTTGCCCTTGAGCGACGAGCAAGCCAAGGCGCTGGCCTTCTACCGCCCCGCCGCAGACAGCGCCGAGATGCAATACCTGCATGCGAGGCGTCAAGCCTTGGGAGGCTAT
>JBILUT010000040.1:0-8602 GCA_044370875.1 Polaromonas sp.
CCGCAAACATCTGTGCCGCTAGTGCGGCGAAGCTATGCTTCAAGGGTGCTGCACTATTTTGACCATCCCGTCGCTGGACGTTGGCCGATGCTGTGTCGTGAAACACGACTCTTTGTGGGCTTGCTTTTTCAGGTCCCAGCTGCTCAGCCAGCAGTTGCTCATAAAACCTGCGAGCAAATGACTCGGCAACACGAAGGCTCTGGCTTTGGGTGCTACGTTTATGGGTCTTGCCCGCAATCCAGCAGCGTGCCTGCCAGTACCTGCTGGCAGCTATTTTGAACACCACCAGCTTGCGAGGGTAGCCTGGAACAGGCCTGATGCTTTCGGGAATGGGCACCGTGCGCTCGCGAGGCGTTGCACCAAACGTGGCGTCGTTGATAGCCGCATTGGAAAAACGGTCCAGCACGCCCAAAGCGTACTGTCACACACCGCAAGCTGCGACCGCGCGTAGGGTCGCCAGCGCAGATCCACAGGCACAGTCCTGCCGCGTCCATGCCGTTCAAGTCCTTGTCGCGCTACACGCAAAAAAGGTGTCAAAACTGCTGATTGAGTTGCAGACCAGCTGGTCTACAACCCCGTGCATTCGCTGGGCGGCAGGCCCGCGAAGACTTCTAGGTGGACTTGAAATAACTCTTATGAAAAATAGAAAATTGTTGCTTTGGCTGCTCTGGCGGCCGTGGGCGCGGCTTCGGCTCAGTCCAGCGTGACGATCAATGGCAAGCTCGGCTACCAGTACGCCACCACCACCTCTAACACTGGCGTTAAAGCCAGAGGTTTCAATACGTCTGACGGCGACGTTAATTTTGTGATGGTCGAGGACCTCGGCGGCGGCTTGAAGGCCGAAGCCTTCATGGGCATTCGCCTGCGCGGTCGTGAAGTCAATGCTGACGCTGCCTCCACTTCCACTCAGACCGCCACCACTGACCAAGCTGACGGCATCGGCGCGCGGAACGCCACTGTTTCGCTGACTGGCGGTTTTGGCTCGGTGATGGCTGGTGCAGTCGCTGCCGCCTCCAGCATCCTGGCTCGCGGTACGGCTGGCCAGGCGGGCTATAACGGCCTCGACCATGACGGTTCCCTGATGGACGCCGAAGTCAACGGTATCGATCTGTTTCAGTACACCACGCCCACCATGAACGGTTTCAACGCCTACGTCCAGATCGTGGACAGCATCGGTGACCCGGGTGCTGGCGGTGCACAGGCAGCGGCCACAACTGCCTCGGGCACGGTCTTCGGTGTCAATTACGCCGCTGGTCCGATCAGCGCCAATCTTGACAGCACCAAGTACAACCGGAATGCGTCGACCTCCACCGCTGATAGCCGTATCAGAATGTCCGCACAGTACAACCTCGGGGTGGCTACGGTTGGTTTCGGTTACCAAACCAACGACAACACCACAACCGATGTGAAACAGTCCGTGGTTGGCATTTCTGTGCCCCTGAGCTCCGCTCTCTCTATCGGTGGTGCCTTGGCTGAGCGGTCCACCAAGACTCTTTCGACCGGTGCTACCGCTAAAAACAAGGGCTATGAGGTCGTTGCGAACTACAACTTCAGCAAGCGCACTTCGATTGCCGCTTCGTACCGTACTGTGAACGAGGCCTCTTCCGCGATCGACCAGAAAGCTACGCGCATTCGTTTGATGCACGCCTTCTAAATCCCCCGCTGGCCTCGGTGCCAGTTGAGATTTAGCAAAGTCAACCCCCGCTCAGGCAACTGGGCGGGGTTTTTTAATTAGCTCACCAGCCCATCATCCTGGGGGCTTTGATCCAGGTGCGCCACATCACCCCAACCCACCAGCGCAAAGCCCTGCGGTGACCACAGCAGGCGGTTGATGGCGGCGTTGCCCAGTTCCCAGGTGCGGGGGGCTTGCAGGTCTTGTCGGGTTGCGGCGCGGTAGAGCGCGTCCAGCACGCCGCCGTGGCCGACCAGCGCAATTTGCTGACCGGGGTGCAGGGCGGCCAGGCGTTGGCAGGTGTCGACCACCCGGTTAAACAACTGCACCAGCGATTCGCCACCCTCGGGCGCAAAGTGCGGATCGCGCTTGCGCCAGCGCTGCGCCTGTTCGGGCAGCTCGGACTCAATTTCCTTGAAGGTGCGGCCTTCAAACAGGCCAAAGCCGCGCTCGCGTAGGCCTGTATCGGGGGTGATGGGCACGCCGGCAGTCTGCGCCAGGTAGCGGCCGGTTTCAAAGGCGCGGCTCAGGTCGCTGGCATACACCGCAGCAATGTCCTCAGAGGCGAGCGCCAGCGCCATTCGCTGAGCCTGCCAATGGCCGCGTTCATTAAGCGGAATGTCCAGGTGCCCCTGGATGCGGGTGTCCACATTCCAGGCGGTTTCGCCATGTCGGATGGCGATGATGCGGGTTGCACCTTGCACGGGCTGTTGTGACTGGGGCTTAAACCGGTGAGTGTGATTTGAGCCAGTCCCGCAAGGCCGCATTCATGCGGGTTTGCCATCCGGGCCCGCCGGCACGGAAGGCGGCCAATACATCGCGATCAAATCGGATGGTGGTCGACTCCTTGTCGCTGCCAGCAGGCCGCCCGCGTTGTCGGCGGTAGGCCTCAATGCCCCCCTGCATTTCTTCGCGAGTCAGGGGGCGTTCGTCTTCATCCTGGCCGTCCCAGACATAAGGCGCCGTCGTCGTGGGCTTCGATTTGCGCTTTGCATGCCTGCTTTCGGCGGCAGCTCGCAATTCATCGAGAGTCGTCGAAGTCATTTTCGAGCCAGCACCAAGATTGCATCCATGAAGTCCAAGCCGTGCTTGACCCAGTTGGTTTGCTGCTTGTCGGGGTCCCAAATGAGCTGCATACGGCTCATTTATTGTCGTAACAAAAAATCAGGTCGTCAAGGCTTCTGCGGGCAGAGACCGTCGCCAACTGCCCGCTAGCGCGGAATCTGCACATTCACCCGGCGCGGCCCGGCCGGCGGATTGGGAAAGCTGCTCAGGGCAGCATCGAGCATCGCTGGAATCAGGGCGCGGCCGTCGGCCCAGGGGCCGCTGTGCCGGGCGCGGGTTTCGTACACGACAGCAAGGCTGCGGCTGTCGCGAAGGATGATCTGCACCTCACGGATGTACATCGGCGGCTCGTAGCGCGCTATCGGGAACACCATGCCGATATGCCCACCCGCCGTACCGGCCCCGATGGACACGCCAGGAAAGCCCGGCCAGCCACCGCTGTAGCCGGGCTGCACCACGGTGGTGGCGCTCAGTTGCACCACCAGCAGTGCAGCTTGCGGATAGTGCACCAGGCCCAGCTTGTTCAGGGCCGACTGCGCCAGCGCCTCTAGCTGGTCCTGGCCGATCTCGCTCGACGGTGTGACCGCACTTTGTTGAGAGGGCAAGCGCTCAAAACGGTAGGTGCTGCCCGGCCCGGCCGGAGGGCCTTGCCAGCGGGGGTGGCTGGTCACATCGCTGTCGATGAGCCGCATGCCGGAGCAACCGGCCAGCAAGTAAACGGCTGTGGCCAGCAAGAGTCTGCTTACGACGCGTGCGATACAAGTCATGCGATAAGCGTAAACACAAAAGGGGTCCCGGTCGCAAGCGGAAATGGTATCGAAATGAAAGTGTTGCGCTGCGGGGGGCGACCCGTATCCCTGCAATGTCGCGAACCTTGTCGAGCTCTCGCCTGCCCAGATGACGCCGTGAGTCGCGCAGCAGAGCTGCCTGGCCGTGGCTGGGGCTTAGTCCACAAAGCGGATCGATCCTGCCTGCGGCGCAAAACTCTCAGGATCAAAAGCCTTGTCGCCCTGCGGATCGGCCACGCCGGTGGCGCGGATTTCTGCAAAGTTGTGCAGCTGGCGGTCCATCAGGTGGGAGGGGACCACGTTCTGCAAACCGGTAAAGAGGTTTTCCAGTCGCCCCGGAAATTTTTTGTCCCACTCGCGCAGCATGTCGCCCACCACCTGGCGCTGCAGGCCGTCTTGGCTGCCGCACAGGGTACAGGGGATGATGGGGAACTGGCGCACCTGGGCCCAGGCGATCAGGTCTTTTTCACTGACATAGGCCAGCGGCCGAATCACCACGTTCTTGCCGTCGTCGCTGGCCAGCTTGGGCGGCATGCCCTTGAGCTTGGAGGCAAAGAACAGGTTGAGAAACAGGGTCTGCAAGATGTCGTCACGGTGATGGCCCAGGGCGATCTTGGTGCAGCCCAGCTCTTCGGCCACCCGGTACAAGATGCCGCGCCGCAGCCGCGAGCACAGCGAACACATGGTCTTGCCTTCGGGGATGACACGCTTGACGATGCTGTAGGTGTCCTGCGTTTCAATGTGAAAAGGCACCCCAATGGCGCTGAGGTAGTCAGGCAGCACATGAGCCGGAAAGCCGGGCTGCTTTTGGTCCAGGTTGACAGCCACCAGCTCAAATCGAACCGGCGCGCGCTGCTGCAACTTGATCAAGATGTCGAGCATCGCGTAGCTGTCTTTGCCGCCCGAGACGCAGACCATGACCTTGTCGCCCTCTTCGATCATGTTGTAGTCGACGATGGCGCGGCCGACCTCACGGCACAGGCGTTTTTCAAGCTTGTGGTTTTCGCGTTCGGCGCGGGCTTGTTGCTGGGCTTGCGCTGACGCATCAGCGTTGGCCGGGCCGGATGGCGACGTTTTCGATGCTGGAGGGGCAATGGCGTTCATGATGCGTCCGGCTTGATCCCAAAGACTTCGCAGCCGACCGATTCGCAGTCGGGGTAGACGTCGGGCTTGGCGGTTGAAACGCGCGCCGCCTGCACCTTGGGATGGGCCAGCATGCGCTTGAGCACGTCATCGCACAGCGTTTCCTGCAAGTGAATATGACCTTGAGACACCCGATCGCAAATGACGCTGCGGATGAAGTCGTAGTCCACAACCTCGTGCAGCTCATCGGCCTGGGGGGTCGACAGGGCCAGCGGAATGTACAGATCGACATTGAACAGCACCCGCTGCTCGGCAGTCTTTTCAAAGGCATGCACACCAATGTTGATGTTGACCTCGTAGTTGCGCAGAAACAGGCGTCGGCAAGTGGTGGCCAGCGCTGCGCTGGGGTCGCGGTTCATGGTGAAAGTCCTTTGAGCAAGTCGTCAACGACGAACATGATGTCCCGGGGCAAGGGCACCAGGTGCTGCCCGTTGTCCACGCTCAGCACCGTGCCGGTGATGCTGGCGGTGCTGGCAAGAAACAGACAGGCGCGGGCGACATCCTGCGGATCGGTCGGCCTGCGCATCAGGTTGGCGCTGGCCGCACTTGCAAAATTATCCCCGGTTTGCGGGCCGCTGAGGTACATCAGACCGGGGGCGACACCGCAGACGCGCAGCCGTGGTGCCAGCGACTGCGCCTGCAGCGAGACGGCGCGTTCCAGGGCCAGCTTGCTGACGGTGTAGCTGAAGTAGTCGGGGTTGAGGTTGTAGACCTTCTGGTCCAGGATGTGGATGGCGCAGCCCTCAGAGCCCTCGGGCACCAGCTCGCGGGCCATCTGGCTGGCCAGCAGCAGCGGCGCCAGCAGGTTGACCTGCAGTTGGTGCAGTGCGCCGCTGGCCTTAAAGTCGATGCCGGCATCGTCGATGAAGGTCGATGCGTTGTTCACCAGGGCCTGCAAGTAAGGGGTGTGTTCGCGCACACGGGCCATGAGCGCATGGCAGCCCGCTTCGTCGGCCAGCCGGCCGTGCAGGGCGTGGGCGCGATGGCCCTGATTGCGCAGATGCGCGGCCAGCGCCTGCGCCGCCTGTTCCGACTGGTCGTAGTGGCACAGCACCTGCCAGCCCGACTGGGCAAACAGGGTTGCAATGCAGGCGCCCAGACGGTGGGCAGCTCCGGTAACCAGAACGGTGTTGACAGACATGCAAAGCCAGGGGGCAAGCGGGGCGACAATATTGCGTGCAAGCAGCCCTGTTCGAAGGGCAACTGCACGGCCGATGCACAGTTTACCGACCCCACTTCCTCCCGCGCTGACCGAGGCCATCGTCCGGGCCGGCGGGCGCCTGGGTTTTGATGCCTTCATGGCGCTGGCTTTGTACGCACCGGGCTGGGGCTATTACAGCGGCGGGCGGCGCAAATTTGGGACTCTGCCGCAGTCGGGCAGCGACTTTGTGACAGCCCCAGAGCTGTCGCCGCATTTTGGCCGGGCGCTGGCGGCGCAGGTGGCCCAGGCCTTGCAGGCCACGGCCAGCACCGAGGTCTGGGAGTTTGGGGCCGGCTCTGGTGCGCTGGCGCGGCAGCTGATCGCCCAGCTGGACCACATGGGCGCGGGGCCCGATCGCTACGTCATTGTTGAGCTGTCTGCCGAGTTGCGGGCGCGCCAGCAAGAGACACTGGCCGATCTGGCCAGCCGGGTTCAGTGGGTCGATGCGCTGCCTGAGCGGCTTGAGGCGGTGGTGCTCGGCAACGAACTGCTCGATGCCATGCCGGTGCAGTTGCTGCTGCGCAAGGCAGGCCAGTGGCACGAGCGCGGCGTGGTGTTGCAAGGCGATCGCCTGGCCTGGGACGACCAGCCCACGCAGCTGCGGCCGCCGATCGAGCCGGCGGGTACGGGCGACTATCTGACCGAATTGCATTTACAAGCCCAGGCCTGGGTGCGCTCTCTGGCCGACCGGCTGCAGCGCGGCGCCGTGTTTCTGATCGACTACGGTTTTACAGAAGCCGAGTACTACCACCCCCAGCGCCATATGGGCACCTTGATGTGCCACCAAGCGCACCGCGCTGATGCCGATCCGCTGCAGCAAGTGGGCGAGAAAGACATCACCAGTCACCTGGATTTCACCGCCATCGCCCTGGCCGGCCAGGACGCGGGGCTGCAAGTGCTGGGCTACACCAGTCAGGCGCACTTTCTGCTGAACTGCGGCTTGCTCGAAGGCATGGCCGATGCGCCGTTGCAAGAGCGGGTCATGCTGCAAAAACTCATTCACGAACACGAGATGGGCGAACTGTTCAAGGTGATCGGTTTTGCCGCCAACACCCCAACCTGCCCTTACGATGGCTGGCAGGCGATCGGTTTTAACGCGGGCGACCGCTCGCATACCTTATGAAACTTTGGGGAAAGACCAGACCCGAAGGGGCTGCTCTGTCCCCAATTGATTGGAATGGGGAAAGACCAGGCCAAAGGGGCTGCCCAGCCCCCAACTGATTGGAAAACATGCTGCGCTGGATGATCATCATCTTTCTGGCCCTGATTGTCATCGGCTGGCTCACCCCTTGGCTGAACAAGCTGGGCATTGGCCAGCTGCCCGGCGACTTTCGCTTCAAGCTCTTCGGCAGGCAGTGGTACCTGCCTTTTGCCAGCACCGTGCTGCTGAGCTTTGTAGCCACGCTGATCAGCCTGGTGATTTAGAAAGCGACCCGGGCAAAAAATTCACGCGGCGGCGCCGCCCGATTCCATGGCTTTCAAGGCCTGTGTGCGTGCGTCTCGGATAGCCTGTGCAATCTGCGGTCCGCTCAAGCCCTCGGCCTGCGCTTGCTGGGCCACCTGGTCTGAGGGCACCGCCTGCGCCACGCGCAAGGCCCGCAGCAATCGGTCGCGCTGCGGATACGGGTCTTGCTCACGACCGAGCCGGCCGCGGCTATCGCACAGGCAGGCGAGCATGATTTCTTCAAAGCGCTGCGGCTTGCGAAACGCGTCGCAGCGCTCAAGCAGTCGCAGCGTCGCCTCGGGGCCGAACGTCAGACTCTGGTGAATGTGGCCGTGCTCGCGGGCCACCACGTCGGCCAGCTCGCGGCAGGCGGTGGGCACACGCAGGCGATCGCACAGGGGCCCCAGCAGACGAAGACTGCCCGCCTCGTGGCCGATATGACGTGGCCATTGCTGGGGGGGCGTCAGCCCCTTGCCCAGATCATGCCCCAGGCAGGCAAAACGCACGCTCAGCGGGGCATCCAGCTGAGCCGACTGGTCCAGGACCATCATCAGATGCACACCGGTGTCAATTTCTGGATGGTGCTCGGGCGATTGCGGGACACCCCAGAGGCGGTCGACTTCGGGCAGCAGGCGGGCCAGGGCGCCGCATTGGCGAAGCACCTCAAAAAAACGGGACGGGCGCACCTCCATGAGCGCACGCGAGAGTTCCTGCCAGACGCGCTCGGGGACCAAAGCGTCGATCTCACCGCTGCGCACCATCTCGCGCATCAGGTCCAGGGTTGTTGAGTCCACTGAAAAATCTTGCAGGCGCGCCGCAAAGCGGGCCACGCGCAAAATGCGCACCGGGTCTTCTGCAAAGGCCGGCGAGACATGGCGCAAGATTCGCGCGCGCAGATCGGTCTGGCCGCCATGCGGATCGATCAGTTGACCTTGCGCATCAAGGGCCATCGCATTGATGGTCAGATCGCGGCGGGAGAGATCGTCCTCCAGGCTGACTGAGGGATCGGCATGAATCGCAAAGCCGTGGTAGCCCGGCGCGGTTTTGCGCTCGGTACGGGCCAAGGCATATTCTTCGCGGGTGTCCGGATGCAAGAAAACCGGAAAGTCCTTGCCTACCGGCAGATAGCCTTGGGCCACCAGCTCATCGGCGCGAGCCCCCACCACCACCCAGTCGCGGTCTTGCACCGTCAGCCCCAGCAGGGCATCGCGCACCGAACCGCCGACCTGGTAAATCTTCATGCCGCAAGTGTAGGTCGCGAGGCGATGGCGATGGCGCCAAGGCTTTAG
>JBILUT010000289.1:0-3129 GCA_044370875.1 Polaromonas sp.
CAGGTAGATCTCGTCCATGCGCGCATCGAGCAGCGCGCTGATGCACTGTGCATCTGGCTGGGCCTGCCGTGCTTCTTCGGCCACCGCCATCAGCGTGTCGACGGGTAGCACCAGCCGATCGCTGCCCGCGGCCAAGCCCTGCGCGACCGCGCAGGCAGTGCGCAGCCCGGTGAAGGAGCCCGGTCCGCGGCCGAACACGATGGCATCGAGCTCGCGCAGTCGCAAGCCGGCCTGCGCCATCAGGTCCAGGATGATCGGAATCAGGGTGGCAGAGGCCTTGGCCGCACCGGGCCCGCTGTGCAGCCAGCGCTGCTCGCCCACGCCAACCCCGACCGACAGGGTGTCGGTGCTCGTGTCAAAGGCCAGAAAGCGGCCGGGATGGGTGAGGGGCATGGGGCGTCGTTGGGGCCGGGCCAGAGGGCATCGCATCGCTGATTATCCGGGCAAGCTCTGGGCAATCGGGGCCGGATGATGGTGCGCTGGCCCGTTTTGGCCAAGGGCTGAACGTATGATTTGTGCTCATGGGCGCAGCGAATCGGAAGTTCATCACGCTGGCGGGCTTGCTGCTAGGGGGGCTTGGGGTCGTGGCTGCCGAGACCGAACTGCCGCGGTCGGTGCAGGCCGCCCTCGCACGGGCCCAGGTGCCGCCTGAATCGGCCGCCTTCGTGGTGACCGACCTCTCCAGTGGCCGGCCTCGTCTGAGCCACCGCGCCCTGGCCGCCATGAACCCAGCTTCGGTCACCAAGCTGGTCACCACATCAGCTGCGCTGGATTTGCTGGGACCGGCCCACACCTGGACCACCACGGTGCAAGCCGATGGCCAGCTACAGGGCGAGCTGCTCAAGGGCCATCTGGTCTTGCGCGGCGGAGGCGATCCCAAGTTGGTGGTTGAACGATTGCAGGCTTTGCTGGCCCAGGTGCACGCCAGTGGGGTGAAGGCGGTGGATGGCGACATCGTGCTCGATCGCCAGCTGTTCAAGCCCGCCTCGGTGCGGCCGGGTGACTTTGACGGTGAACCCCTCAAGCCCTACAACGCCCAGCCCGATGCGCTGCTGGTCAATTTCAAGTCCGTGGTGTTGACCTTCACGCCCGAGCCTGCGCAACGCCGGGCCCTGATAAAGACAGAGCCAGCTCTCGCGGGCGTGGAGGTCGATGTCAGCGTGCCGCTGGCGCCGGGCAATCGGTGCGATGACTGGCGCAGCGCTTTGCAGGCGGTGCTGGACCAGCCGCAGCGCCTGCACTTTCGCGGCCGCTACCCGGCCTCATGTGGCGAGCGCAGCTGGCCCATCGCCTACATTGAGCCGGAGAGCTTTGCGGCCCGGGCTATCGAAGCGGCTTGGCGGGCCCAGGGCGGCGGTCTGTCCGGCCGGGTTCGCGATGCCACCGCACAGGAGCAGGCCGCTCTTGCACGCGGCGGCTCGATCTCGGGGCTGCGGCCGGTGCTGCGGCTCGATGCACCTTCGCTGCCCCTGGCAGAGATCGTGCAGGACATCAACAAGTTTTCCAACAACGTGATGGCCCAGCAGGTCTTCTACACCCTGGGTCTGCGGGCCGAACCCGCAGCGGCGGGCACTCTGGCAGGCGCGCGCGCGGTGGTGCTGGACTGGTGGCGCCAGCGCTTGCCCGGCAGTACCCCGCCGGTGCTCGATAACGGGTCGGGCTTGAGCCGCAGCGAACGCGTGAGCGCGCAGGCGCTCTCCGATCTGCTGGGGCGCATGGCGCGCTCGCCGGTGGCCGATGACTTATTGGCCTCGCTCCCGGTGGCGGGGATGGACGCCACCATGCGCAATCGCGCGCGTGCTGTGGCCGGGCAGGCCTGGCTCAAGACCGGGTCTCTGCGCGATGTCAGCGCGATCGCCGGGTACGCCCAGTCGGCCTCCGGCCGACGCTATGCGGTGGTGGGCATCATCAACCACGACAACGCCGGGCCGGCGCGAGCCGCCCTCGATGCGCTGGTGCAGTGGGTGGTGCAACAAGACCTGCCCTAAACTGAGACGATGTTCAAGCTCTCCGTGCTAGACCTCTCGCCAATTGCCCAGGGCTCGACGGCGGCCGCTTCTTTTGCCAACTCGCTGGGCCTGGCGCGCCATGCCGAGCAACTGGGCTATCAGCGTTACTGGCTGGCTGAACACCACGGCATGCCCGGCATTGCCAGCGCGGCCACCGCTGTGCTGTTAGCCCATATCGGCGGCGGCACCTCCACGATACGCATCGGCGCCGGCGGCATCATGCTGCCCAACCATTCGCCCCTGGTGATTGCCGAGCAGTTTGGCACGCTCGAGTCGCTGTTTCCGGGGCGCATCGATCTGGGCCTGGGGCGCGCACCGGGCTCTGATCCGCAGACGGCGCGGGCCTTGCGCCGCCATCTGCAGTCGGATGCCGATGAATTTCCGCAGGATGTGCTCGAGCTCATGGACTTCCTGTCTGACTCGCCGCGTCAGCCGGTGCGGGCGGTGCCGGGGACTGGGCTTCGCATGCCGATCTGGATCTTGGGTTCAAGCCTGTATGGTGCGCAGCTGGCCGCGCTGCTCGGCCTGCCCTTTGCCTTTGCCTCACACTTTGCGCCTGCGCAGATGATGGATGCGATCGCGATCTATCGCGAGCGCTTCACCCCCTCGGCGCAACAGGATCGGCCTTATGTGATGCTGGGCTTTAATGTGTTTGCCGCCGACTCCGATGAGCAGGCGCAAATCATGGCCACCTCGGCGCAGCAGGCCTTCATTAACTTGCGCAGCGGCCGGCCGGGGCAGTTACCGCCGCCCAGGCCGGGCTATCAGCAACAATTGGGCGCGCCTGAACAGGCGGTGCTGCGCAACCTGCTTGCTTGCTCGGCTATCGGTTCGGTGGAGACCGTGCGCGAGCAAATGCATGCCTTTGCCGAGCGCACTGGCGCTGACGAATTGATGATCGCGGGCCAGATTTTTGACCCCCAGGCCCGGCTGCACTCGTATTCGATCGCCATGCAGGCGGCCAGCGAGCTCATGGCCGCTGTTTGATCTGGCTTGATCCCGGCGCGCCAGATGCGCGCCGCCCTGCTCTTTAGGCGGCGGCTCGCTGCAGGCGGTCGCGCACCCCGTCCCAGGCCGGGCCGCGAGGGGGCTGCTCCACCCAGATAGCCTGAACCCCGTG
>JBILUT010000290.1:0-3127 GCA_044370875.1 Polaromonas sp.
TGAAATGCAGGGTCTGGTAGAAGAGGTTCTGCCCGATTCGCGCTTTCGAGTGACCCTGGAAAACGGGCACAAGCTGATTGCCTATACCTCGGGCAAGATGCGCAAGAACCACATCCGCATCCTGGCTGGTGATCAGGTGTCGCTCGAACTCTCGCCCTACGACCTGAGCAAGGGCCGCATCACTTTCCGGCATATTGCGGGGCGCACCCCGCCACCGCCGCGTGCACCCCGATAAAAGTGCGATATCCTGAAAAAAGCGCTGCCTCGTCAGCGCTTTTTTGTTGGCTCTTCCGGGGCGGCTGTATGGAGCTGACGCCCGCACTTGCTGCTTCCGGTGGCTTGATGAATTTGTAGGATGGCGCCCGTACGGCCAGGTGGCTTTCGCGGCGTTTAAAGGGATCGCCACCGACACGGGTGCAACCGGTGATTGTTTAGCCTGAAAGTCTTTGATCAGGAGCCAGATATGACCCGGGTGCAAGACATCATGACGCGCGGCGTTCGTTCGCTGTCGCCCTCCGATTCGGTGGTTATGGCCGCACAGACCATGGACGAGTTCAATGTGGGAGCTATCCCCGTCTGTCGCGATGGCAAGCTGGTGGGCATGGTCACCGACAGGGACATCGCCCTCCGTGCTGTGGCTCGGGCGCGTGCCGATGCGGGTACCACGCTGTCTGACGTGATGAGTGGGCATGTGAGTTGGTGCTACGACGATCAATCGGTGGATGATGTGCTGCAGATGATGTCCGACTGGCAGATTCGGCGCGTACCGGTGATGGATCGCAGCGATCGTCTGGTGGGCATGCTCAGCCTGGGTGACGTGGCGGTCAAGGGAGATCCTGATCAGGCGGGCCAGTGCTTGATGCATATCAGCGAGCCGGCGCGGCCGCATCATCTATGGCCGGCGCAAACAGACAGCTTGGCTGGGCAGACCCAATGGGGTTTGCAGTCTGGCTCCAAGCCGCGCAACCGGTTGTCTGATGCCGACCGAGTCGGTGCAGGAGCGCCGCCCCTTTGAAGGGAACGGGCTTGTGAATTTACAGCGATTGAAGGTGCCCCGAGCTGGGGGGGTGCACGGGTCGGTTGGTTTACACGCTCCGCCTCTGGCGGCGACAACAGCCTTCGCTGTTCGGCAGGTCCCTTACTGGCTGCTTGAATTGCGGTGCGCCCACGCCGTGGTGTTCTTCTCGATGTAGCTGAACAGTTCGTACATCAGCATGGCCATGACGCCCACCACCACCAGACCGGCGAAGGCCAGGCCCATCTGCATGGCCGAGCCGGCTGAAATCAGCAGGTAGCCAATGCCCTCGTTGGCAGCGGTCATCTCCGAGACCGTGGTTCCCACAAAGGCCAGGGTGATGGCCACTTTGAGCGAGCCGTAAAAGTAGGGCATGGAGCGAGGCAGGCCGACCTTAATCAGCACATCCCAGCGCTTGGCGCCCAACACGCGCAACACGTCTTCGAGTTCGGGCTCAAGCGTGGCCAGGCCGGTCGCAATGTTGACCATGATGGGAAAGAACGAGATCAGGAAGGCGGTCAGGATGGCCGGACCGATGCCGATGCCGAACCACACCACCAGAATCGGCACGAAGGCGGCCTTGGGCAGAGCGTTGAAGGCGGTCATCAGCGGGTAGACCGCGGTGTAGGCCAAACGCGAGGAGCCGATCAGGAACCCCAGCAGCACACCCACCACAATAGCAATCCCAAAGCCGGCCATGGTGACCCAAAAGGTGCGCCAGGCATGCCCGGCAATCACCATCCGAAATTCGATGAACTGCTCCCAGATGCGCGCCGGGCTGGGGAAAACGAACTCCGATACGTTGAAGGCGCTGCACAGGGCTTGCCAGATCAGCACCACGGCCACCAGCAAGATCCAGGGGGACCAGCGCTCCATAGACTTCTTGTTCATTGCGCCACCTCCGCGCCTTTTTTGCGAATCGCGCCGATGTGGCCGCGCAGCTCATGCACGATGTCGGTGAATTCCTTGGTGTAGGTGATCTCCAGATCCCGTGGCCGCGGCAGGTCAATTGAGCGCTTGACCACAAAACGGCCGGGACTCTTGCTCATCACATAAACCGTATCGGCCAGGAACACCGATTCGCGAAGATCGTGGGTGACCAAAATCACGTTAAACCGCTGTTCAGTCCACAGGTCGCGCAGGATGCACCACAGTTCCTCGCGGGTGAAGGCATCCAGAGCGCCGAAGGGTTCATCGAGCAGCAGCATCTTGGGCTCGTGGATCAGTGCGCGGCAAATGCTGGCCCGCTGCTGCATGCCGCCCGAGAGCTGCCAAGGGAATTTGTCCTCATAGCCACCGAGTCCCACTTTTTGCAGCAGGGCCCGGGCCCGTGCCTGGTATTCCTCGTACTTCTGCTTGAATTGGCTGCGGTGGGGCTCGACGATCTCCAGGGGCAGCAACACGTTGTCTACCGTGGTGCGCCAGGGCAGCAGAGAGGGGGCCTGGAAGGCCATGCCAGAGATCTTCAGCGGGCCGGTCACCGGCTGACCATCGATACGGATCGTGCCCTGCGAGGGCATGCGCAGGCCGGTGGCCAGCTTCATGAAGGTGGACTTGCCACAGCCCGATGGGCCCACGATAGCAATGAACTCACCCTCTTGGACTTGCAGGTCGATGGCCTCAACGGCGTACTGCTTTTGGGCCAGTAGCTCTTCGTTGTAGGCCAGCCAGACGTCCTGAAAATCGACGAAGGGTGAGTTGGGCATAGGCTTCTTATTTTTTAGCCGCAGGTGCTGCTTTGGGGGTGGGCAAGATGTTCAGCGCCGTCTTGTTCGGCAGGTACGCGCCATTCCAGACGACATCAGGGTTGACGCGCGTCTTGGTGCCAAAGGCGTCAGACACCTGCGAAGCCATCAGTGCCAGGCGACCCGGATTGAGCTGGCCAAAGCCCTCGGCGCGTGCGTCGGGGCTGTTGATCACGGTGTCGATAGCCAGTTGCAGGCGACGTGTTTCAAGGGGCACATTGATGATGCCATCGCGCTGCTTGACGAATTCGATGGCAGCGGCGGGGTTGGTGATGACGTCCTTGGCGCCTTTGGTGAAGGCGGCCAGGAAGGCCTTGACCGCCTCCGGGTTCTCTTTGAGGATCTTGGGCGTGGCGATGATCACGTT
>JBILUT010000291.1:0-3125 GCA_044370875.1 Polaromonas sp.
CGTCGACAACACTGTGGCCATGATTGAAGTGGCCAAGGCCGATGCGGTGATCGTTGCCGGCGGCGATGGCGGCATGAATGAAGTGCTGGTGCGCCAGGACATCAACAAGCCTGCCGACATGAGGGGCCGCACCTACGTGGTGGATTCTCCCAACACCGCCTATGCGCTGATTGGCCGCAAGATCTTCAAGGACGCCGGCCTGAAAGAAGGACAGGATTACAAGATCTTCCCCCTCGGTGGCTCCGAAGCGCGCACCAAAGGCCTGGACACGCCCGACGGTGCGGCCACCCTGCTCAACCCACCCTGGAATTTCCTGGCCAAGGAGCGCGGTGCCAAGAGCCTGGGCCGCACGATTGACCTGTTCGGTCCCTACCAGGCTCAAGGCGTGTTCGTGATGCGGCCGTGGGCCGCGCAAAACGCCTCAGCGCTGGAGCGCTATCTGGCCGCCTACATTGAAGGCTGCCGCGCAGCGCAAGACCCGGCGCAGCGTGACCTGGCGCTCAAGGTGCTCATGCGCGAACTCAAACTGACCGAGAAAGTGGCCCAGATGACCTACACCGAGCTGATGACCCGCGGCAGCGGCCTGGCCAAGGACTGCGCCTTCGACATGGCCGGATTCCGCAACGTGCTGGCCCTGCGCGCCGAAATCGAGGGTCAGTGGGGTGGCAAGGCTCCCGACCCGAACCGCTTTGTCGACCTGAGCCTGTTTAACCGCGCCTTGGGTCATGTAAGGCCGTAAGCTGCTCAAGCGGAGCCCGGCCAAGTCGCACCCGATGTGCGCACGTAAATCGCGTACAACGATTGCGTGCCACAGATGAACAGGCGATTGCGCTTGGCTCCGCCAAAGCAAACATTGGCCACTACTTCGGGCACGCGGATCTTGCCGATCAGCTCGCCATCGGGGTTCAGGCAGTGCACGCCATCGCCAGCGCCGAGCCAGAGGTTGCCATCCACATCAACCCGCAGTCCATCGAACAGCCCAACACTGGCGCTGGCCAGCAGCTGGCCCGTGCCTTGCACCGCGCGCCCATCGCTTGAAAGCGCGTAGCGGCGCACATCGCGCGGACCGTCTGGTCGGTGGGACACACCGGTATCGACCACGTACAGGTGTTTTTCATCGGGGGAAAAAGCCAGGCCGTTGGGCTTTTCCATGTGATCAATCACGACACCAATCTGCCCGCTTTGCGGATCGATCCGATAGACCTGGGAGGCGCCAATTTCAGAGACCGCCGCATCGCCCTCGTAGTCGGAGTCGATGCCGTAGGTCGGGTCGGTAAACCAAATGCTGTGATCAGACTTGACCACCACATCGTTGGGTGAATTCAAGCGCAGGCCCTTGAAATGCGAGGCAAGCACCGTGCGGCTGCCATCGTGCTCAATACGCGAGACACAGCGACCACGGTGCTCACAGGTGATCAGTCGCCCCTGGCGGTCCAGGGTATGCCCATTGGCATTGAAGGCGGGGGTCTGAAAGACCGATACCGAACCATCGGTTTCGTCCCAGCGCATGACGCGATCGTTCGGAATATCAGACCACAACAGATAGCGACCCGCCGGCACATAGACAGGCCCCTCAGACCATCGGCACCCGGTGTAAAGCCGCTCTAGGTGCACATTGCCCGGCGCATAGCGGGCAAAACGATCTTTCAGTACTTCAAATGATGCGGTCAACATGGGCAGGTCCTTCAAAATACTCGGGATGCAGGTCGGCAATTTTTTGTACCAGCAACTCGTTATGGCGCAAATGACGCGCCATGGCCGACACGGCCGCAGCGGCATCGCGCTTGCGCAGCGCCCGCACAATCGCGCGGTGGTCGCTCAAGGCCTGGCGGCCACTTTGCAGTTCTGGCAGTGCGATGGCACGCACACGCTGGTGCATGTCGCGCGCTTGTGCGACCACGGGCCAGACCGCTCCCATGCCGCACAGATCGAGCAGGGTGCGATGAAACTGGGCATCAGCGCCCATGGTCGCCTCAAGGTGTCCAGCCTGCAAGGCTTTAGCCTGCGCGGCGATGCACTCGTCCAGCTGTGTCCAGGCATCGTCTCGGGGTGAACTATCCAGCAAGCGCCGCAGCCCGTGTGTCTCGACGGCCTCGCGTACAAAGAGCGCTTCGCGTATACGCGCAAGGCTGAGCAAAGACACCCGTGTGCCCCGCTGCGGCAACACGTAGACCCAGCCCTCCTGCACCAGACGTCGGATCGATTCGCGCACAGGCGTTCGGCTAACGCCCAAACGCAGGGCCTGCTGGTTTTCAGAGAGCAAGGCACCGGGTCGCAGTCGAGCATGCACGATATCGGCGCGCAACCTGGCGTGGACCTGCTCAGCCAGCGAGGCATCCTGCGCGGCAGCCACTGTGTGCATCATGGTCTGAATCCACCGCCCATGAACCGCCCCAGGGCAGCGAGCTTGCTGTCGCTCAGGTAGCCGTAGCGGTTGATCCAGACCCGACCCGAACCACCGCCCGCATCCTGCGCAGCCAGGGCCAACCGGCGCATGAAATCGCCTTCGGGGCCGTAGCTGTGGGCAAACGCAATCACCGGTGTCGCCCCCGCCTGTTCGCGAGCCAGACGCAACTTCTCGAGCTGGGCCTGCTCGCCCACCGGATGATCGGTATCGGGGGGCGGATAGCGCAAGGCGGCTGCGTCCTGGCCCGGGCCCAGGCCCATCCACCGAAACAACATCTGGGTCGCCACGTCGGCAGCCAGCCCTTCGCAAGAGCCCACCAGATCCCTCGCCCAATACCGGGCAATCATCGGCCAGTGCATGGTGTAGAGCTTGACGCCAACGGCATCGCAAGAAGCGGACAGCGCTTCCCAGGCAAAGCCCGACCAAGTGCTCATGGGTTGCGGAAATACCTGAGGCTCCAGCAAGCGGCGGTGGCCGGGCACTCCATCAAGGGCCGTGCGATAAGCCCTGAGCATGCGCGCAACACTGGCGCGCTTGCTGGCCCACAAGGCGTGCGCCGGCCCGTCGCGGCCAAGCCAGTCATCCCAGCCCGCATCAGCCAGCCGCTGCCGCAGCAAGAGGGGGCCATCACGCGCAGACTGCGCGGCAATGCTGCGCCAGGAAGCGAGTGCCTGGGTCAATTGCGCGGCCAGCACCTGCGGATCGGCCCCCTGCTCGG
>JBILUT010000292.1:0-3108 GCA_044370875.1 Polaromonas sp.
TGGCAGTTTTGGGCTCGGGTCACGTGCTTGCACCACCGGAGGCTTGGGAGTGCAGCGGACCCTGCTGTCGTTGTTTGATTTGTGACACCTGCTCACCATACCGACGAGATGTGATGACGTCTGTCGGTTCATGCGCAAGCCGGTGTAGGCGTGCGCCGATGCGGCTGTCCGGGTCAAAGCTGGACCAGGCCCAGCTTGCGACAAATGCTCAGCGCGGCTTTAGTTGCGGCTGGCGCGCTCGTAAATCGGCAAGACCTGTGGCAAGGCCTTTTCAATGTCGCTGATGCGTGTGTCACTGGCAGGATGGGTGCTCAGCCATTGGGGTGGAGCGCCCTTGCTGGCTGCCTGCATCTTGCGCCAGAGTGTGATGCCGGCGCGGGGGTCGTATCCAGCGCGTGCGGCCAGTTCCAGTCCGACCAGATCGGCCTCGGTTTCGTTGTCACGGCTGAACTTGAGGGTCAGCAGTTCGGCACCGTAGTTGGTCACGGTACGGCCCAGATCGCCCAAGCCCAGCACTTGCGACAGCAGGCCGGCACCGATATTGGTGGCGGCACTCTTGCCCATCCGCTCACGCGCATGTTCGCGCAAGGCATGGGCAATTTCATGACCCATGATCTGCGCCACTTCGTCATCGGTGAGCTTGAGCTGCTCAAGAATGCCTGTGAAGAAGACGATCTTGCCGCCCGGCATGCAGAAGGCGTTGATCTGCTTGCTGCCCAGCAGGTTGACCTCCCACTTCCAGTTGCGGGCGCGGGAGTTCCAGCTGTAGGCAAAGGGGATCAACTTTTCGGCAATACCCCGCAGGCGGATCAGCTGCGGATGGTTGGGCCCGGCCAGCGCATTCTGGTCGGCTGCCTGCCGCAGCAGGCTCTGATACTGCTTGTTCGCTGAAGCCTCGACCTCTTCGGCGGGGACCAGACGTGCAAAGGCCGAGTTGCGCCCCACGTCCACGCCCTCCCGCGCCGGCGGGTCGCCAGCGTTTTGCGCCAACGCCTGTCCAGCGGGCAAGATCAGCCCCAGACTGAGGGCCAGGCACAGGCATCGCAGCATCTCTTGCATGGAGGGGGTCGAGAAGTTTTGGGCTGAGCCCGTATTATTCCCGGATGTCTTCTAACCACGCTGCTGGCGGCACGCCGGCCCAGGTGCCCCGCTTGTCCTGGGGTGCCAGTCTGAAGGTCTATCTGGAGCCGGCCAGCCTGCGCATGCTCAGTCTGGGTTTTTCGGCCGGGCTGCCTTTGCTGCTGGTCTTTGGCACGCTCAGCTTTTGGCTGCGCGAGGCGGGCATCGATCGCACCACGATTGGGTTTCTGAGCTGGATCGGGCTGGCCTACGGCTTTAAGTGGGCGTGGGCACCGTTGGTCGATCGCATGCCGCTGCCTTGGTTGACGCGTCGCCTCGGCCGGCGGCGCAGTTGGCTGCTGCTGGCGCAGGCGGTGATTGTGGCTGCGTTGGTGGGTATGGCGTTCAATGATCCCAAGATGTCGCTGATGCCGGTGGTCTGGTGTGCGCTGGCGCTGGCTTTTGCATCGGCGACTCAGGACATTGCCCTGGATGCGTTTCGCATCGAGTCGGCCGATGCGGATCGCCAGGCCGCGCTGGCGGCTACCTATCAAAGCGGCTATCGGCTGGCCATGATCTGGGCGGGCGCCGGTGCGCTGTGGTTGGCCTCCCGGGCAGAGACTCCGCAGGCGGCCGACTACCAGCATGCGGCCTGGCAATTTGCTTATTTGGTCATGGCCGCTTCCATGTTGCCGGGCATGCTCACGGTGCTGTTCTCGCGTGAGCCGGCAGCCGCGCAATTGCCGGCAGCCCGCACCCCCGCGCAATGGCTGCGCGGCGCTCTGATCGAGCCCTTCACGGATTTTCTGCGCCGCTACGGTCGGCATGCGGTCTTGATCCTGGCCCTGATTTCGGTCTATCGGATCAGCGATGTGGTGATGGGCATCATGGCCAATCCCTTCTATGTGGACATGGGCTATACCAAGGCTGAGGTGGCGGGGATCTCCAAGTTCTATGGGGTGATCATGACGCTGGTGGGCGCCTTTGTCGGCGGTGCGCTGGCCATGCGCCTGGGCGTGATGCGGGTGTTGATGACAGGCGCTGTGCTCAGTGCCGCGAGCAATCTGCTGTTTGCCTGGTTGTCCACCCGCGGGCACGATTTGCAGGCGCTGATATTTGTGATCTCGGCCGACAACTTATCGGGCGGCTTGGCCTCGGCCGCTTTTATTGCTTATCTGTCGAGCCTGACCCATGTCAATTATTCGGCCACGCAGTACGCGCTATTTAGCTCTCTGATGCTGTTACTGCCCAAATTCCTGGCCGGTTATTCGGGGGCTGCAGTCGATGCGTTTGGTTACGCACCCTTCTTTGTGGCGACGGCCTGCCTGGGCCTGCCGGTGCTGATCTTGGTTTGGCTGGCCATGCGCTGGCATCGGGCTGTCTCCCCGCGCGCCCCGGCATGACGCGGCCGCCTTTACCTGTGCTTTACCAAGCCTTGAAGCGGCGTTGCCTGGCCGCGCGCACACTCGGGTGCCGATGACCCACACCTTACTCCTGATCGAGGACGATGCTCGTCTGGCGGGCATGGTGGCGCAGTACCTGCGTGACAACGGTTACGCAGTGCTGCATGCGGGGGATGGGGCCGCCGGTTTGCAGGCGCTGGCCGATGCGGCCCCCGATCTGGTCATCCTGGACCTGATGCTGCCCGATATCGATGGCCTGGAGCTTTGCCGTCGTATCAAGGCGCAGTCGGCTGCCGCCGTGCTGATGCTCACTGCCAAGGGGGATCCCATGGACCGGGTGGTCGGTCTTGAGCTGGGCGCTGACGATTACCTGCCCAAGCCTTTCGAGCCACGCGAACTGCTGGCGCGCATTCGGGCCGTGTTACGCCGAGCCAGTTCAGGCAGCATGGGTGCCCCGGGAGCGGCACAGCCGCATCGGCCGCCACTGCGCTTTGGTTCGCTGGAGATTGACCGCGATGCGCGCGAGGTTTCGGTCGCCGGGCGGGTCTGTGAACTGACCTCTTACCAGTTTGACCTGCTGTTGGTCATGGCCGAGCGTGCTGGACGGGTGCTGACCCGCGATCAGATCATGGAGGCTGTGCGCGGA
>JBILUT010000293.1:0-3099 GCA_044370875.1 Polaromonas sp.
CACCAGTTTTTTCCTGCGCCGCATCAGCCACAGATACAGCAGGATCAAGGCCGGCAACACCAGCATCGACCACAGGAGTTCGGGCCAGAGAAAGGTCATGGGTTCAGGGTTGAGTTTGAGCTGGGGTCATGCGGACGCACGTGAACGGCCCGCGCCACCGCGCAGCCTTTGCTGGCGCAGTCGGCAAAAGCGCACCAGCGATTCAATCAAGTCATCGTCGGTGCGCAGTTCCAGCGCATCGACCCCGCTGCCCGCCAAGGTTTGGCGCAGTGACTGTTCTCTTTGCTCCGACAGTTCAGCAAAGCGTCGGCGAAAGCTCTTGTCGTGGGTATCGACCAGCAGGTAGTCCCCGGTTTCGGCATCGCGCATGGGCAGCAGGCCCAGGTCGGGCAGCTGCATTTCGAGCGGGTCGAACAGGCGCACCACCACCACATCGTGACGCTGTGCCAACAGGCCGAGGGTGCGTTCCCAGCCCGGCTCGCTGATGAAGTCAGAGACCACAAACAGGGTTGATCTGCGACGTATGCTCTGGGCTCCGGCTTGCAGCAGGTTATTCAGTCGCGTGGCATGGGTCTGCGTCGCGGGCGCACGGCGCGCTTGCAGATGGTGGAGTAACTGCAGCACCTGCTGCCGTCCGCCGCGGGCGGGCAGTACGGTGTCGACCTGGCTACCGTAGAGTATGGCACCGATGCGATTGCCCTCACGGGTGAGCATCCGGGCCAAAGTCACGACGAAGTCGCGAGCCAGTTCGCTTTTGCGTTGCTGCCCTGAGCCAAAGTCTACCGAGGCGCTGAGATCGAGCAAAAACCAGGCAGTCATTTCCCGGTCTTCGGTGTAGACCCGCACATGCGGCAGGTCCATGCGGGCGGTCAGGTTCCAGTCGATGTGCCGCACGTCATCATGGTGCTGATATTCCCGCAGATCGGCCAAGTCCAGGCCTTGGCCCCTCATCAGCGTTCGGTGGTGACCCTGCAGCAGGCCATCGAGTCGGCGCAGCACCGTCCACTCGAGCCGTTTGAGCACTTCGTCGGCGTGGCCGTGGCTCGGCCCGGTTTCCACGGGCGTTGATGCCGGCGCCGGACGGCGCAACAAGTTACGCAGCCAGCTTTTCATGCTCGAGCGGCTTGGACGGGGCGGCAATCCGGGCCATGATGCGAGCAATGACCGCATCACTGTTCAGGCCCTCGGAAAGTGCCTCGTAGGACAGTACCAATCGATGGCGCAGCACATCGGGCACCAGATCGCTCATGTCCTCTGGCAGCACGTAACTGCGCCCGCGCAGCAGCGCAAGGGCGCGGGCGCCTTCGGTCAGCGCGATGGTCGCACGCGGGCTGGCACCGAAGGTGATCATGGGTTTCAAATCGGCCAGATCGTGGCGCTCGGGGTGTCGGGTGGCCGAAACCAGGCGCACGGCATAGTGCATCAGCGAGGGGTCGACGTACACCTGCCGGCACTGGCGCTGCAGGTCGGCAATCTGGTCCATGCTGGCCACCGCAGTCACATCGACCTTGGGGCCGATCATGCGCTCGACGATGACATACTCTTCTTCGTCGGTTGGGTAATCCACCACGACTTTCATCATGAAGCGGTCGACTTGCGCCTCGGGCAACGGGTAGGTGCCCTCGGTCTCAATCGGGTTTTGCGTGGCCATCACCAGGAACGGCCGCGGCACCGGGTGGCTCTGTCCGGCAATCGTCACCTGGCGCTCTTGCATCACCTCAAGCAGCGCGCTTTGCACTTTGGCCGGCGCACGATTGATCTCGTCAGCCAGCAACAGGTTGGTGAACACCGGACCCAGGGAGGTGCTGAAGTCACCGCTTTTCTGGTTGTAGATGCGTGTGCCCACCAAATCAGCCGGCACCAGGTCAGGCGTGAACTGAATGCGCTTGAATTGACCTCGCAGCGTCTCGGCCAGCGTCTTGACGGTCAGGGTTTTGGCCAGACCTGGAACGCCTTCAACCAGCAGATGCCCCTGAGCCAGGGTGGCGATCATCACCCGCTCGAGGAAACGGTCCTGGCCGACCACCACGCGCTTGACCTCGTAGAGGATGCGTTCCATCAGTTGCGCGGTTTCGGGGCTGACGTCTTGGACTGCGTTCATGATCGATCCTGCGTGGGGCTTGCTCAGAAGGGTGGGATGCCAACGGCCGAGGCCGCGTTTTCGATAGGCACGGCAAAGCCGATGCCGATGAAGGTTCGTTGCTGCGAGGGGTTGTAGATGGCCGTGACGATGCCCACCACCTGACCGTCCATGGTGACCAGGGGTCCACCCGAATTACCAGGATTGGCCGCCGCGTCAAATTGAATCAGGTTGCGCATCTCCTGCTGGCCTTCTGGCGAGCGGAACGCGCGGCCCAGCCCCGAAATCACGCCGGCCGATGCCGAAGGTCCGATGCCGAAGGGAAAGCCGACTGCGACCACCTCATCGCCGGGCATCAGATCGGCGGTCGATCGCAGGGTGGCCGCATTGAGATCGTCCGGAATTTTGTGGGCCTGCAGCACAGCCAAGTCATTTTCGGGCTGCGCCCCCGTCAGGCTGGCCGTCGTCTCCAACCCGTCGCTAAATTCGATACGGATCACGCTGGCGCCCTGCACCACATGCAGGTTGGTCAGGATGATGCCCTTGTCGACGATAACTACACCGGTGCCTACGCTGCGCTGAACCAGTTCGCCGGTTTTCTTGTCCGTGTCAAAGCCAGTGACCCGAACCACCGAGGGTGCAATCGCCTCGAAAGCCTTGGCCGCCTTTGAGGGCAGCGGGACCGTTTCGAGCGTCTTGAGCACTGCGCCGTCGATGTCTTTCTGGGTCAGGTTGCGCGGCATATGAGCCAACAATGCAAACAGACTGCCGGCCGTGGCCAAAGCGAAGAGGCTGATCACGCCCCAGAGCAGGCGCGGATCGGTCCAGGCTGGTCCGGCCAGCCAGGCCCGCAGCCGGCTCAGCCGTCCCGGGTGGGGCGCTGCCACTTCGGGCTCGGTCAGAAGCTGCTTCTGACGAGCTTGAGAGCTGCTGTAGAGGACAGACCGGCGCATTCAATCACCTTGGCTAAAAGGGCAGGCCGCCTGCGTGCAGCCTAACGCACAAGAGGTTGGCACGGT
>JBILUT010000294.1:0-3086 GCA_044370875.1 Polaromonas sp.
GTGATGGACAACAAGGCAAAGACCGTTGATGCCAAGGTAAAGGTGCTCACCTCAGTGCCCGCCAGGAGTTTGCGCCAGATGACCAGCACCAAGCCACCAAAACCCAGCAGCAAGCCCAGCCACTGCAATCGTGTGACCTGCCCGCCCTCCACCCGGGAAACCCAGACCGCAGTCAACACAGGCTGCAGACCCACGATCAGTGCAGCCAGGCCTGAACCCATGCCCCATTCAACCGCAACCCAAACGCCCCCCAGATAGCCGGCGTGCATCAAAACACCGGTGACGGCCAGATGCCACCACTGGCGCAAATCGCGAGGCCAGTGTGCCCGAGCCAGCGCGATCCAGACCAGGAAACACACAATGGAGAAGAAGTAACGCCACGCCAGAAAACCCAGGGGCGGCGCATGAGGCAACCCGAATTTGGCCACGATGAATCCGGTGCTCCAGATCAACACAAAAACCAGGGGCATGGCTCGCACCCAGGCCGACTCATCCAGGTCTGCCGTCATCGGGAGCGAGCGCGAATCTCTGGCACGGCTTTTTGCAGGTAATAGACCATGGACCAAACCGTCAGCACTGCTGACAGCCACAGCAAGCCAGTGCCCCAGAATCGGGTGTCGATCAAGCCCAGGAACCTTCCATCGAAAAGCAAAAAGGCGATCGCCACCATCTGCACGCCGGTTTTGACCTTGCCCACCCGATGGACTGCCACGCTGCGGTTGGCGCCTATGGTGGCCATCCATTCACGCAGCGCCGAGATGGCGATTTCGCGACCAATGATGATCAGTGCCAAAAAGACATCGGCCCGTTGCAGATCGACCAAAACCAGAAGGCAGGCACAAACCAGGAACTTATCAGCCACCGGATCAAGAAAGGCACCAAAAGCCGAGGTCTGGCCCAGCCTTCGGGCCAGATAGCCATCGAGCCAATCGGTCAGGGCAAACACCACAAAAAGGAGTGTGGCCAGCCCATTGCGCGAGGTCCCCGGGATGTCGATATAAAAAACGCCAACAATCAGCGGGATGGCAACAATGCGCGCCCAAGTCATCAGCGTGGGGACTGTCAGAAACATGGCTGGATTTTGGCATGAGCCCCAAGGTTGAGTCCGAGCGCAGGTCCCGCGGGCCTAGTGCAGGGCGCGATAAATCTGTTCAGCCAAAGTTTTGGAGATGCCATCGACGGTGGCCAGATCCTCGGCGCTGGCTGCGCTTACGCCGGCCAATCCCCCGAAGCGACGCAGCAAGCTGGCCCGCTTTCGCGGCCCGATACCGGGTATGTCCTCAAGGCGACTCGTCACCCTGACCTTGTCACGCCGGGCACGCATGCCGGTGATCGCGTAGCGATGGGCCTCGTCGCGAATCTGGGCGACCAGCATCAGCGCAGCCGAATCACTGCCCAGATACACCTTATCGCGACCATCGGCGAACACCAGTTCCTCCAGACCCACCTTGCGGCCCTCGCCTTTCTCTACGCCCACAATCAAACCGATATCCAGACCGAGTTGCTCGAAGACATCTCGGGCCACGGCCACCTGGCCTTTGCCTCCGTCAATCAGCACCAGGTCCGGCATGCGCTGGCGCTCATCGACCGCACCGGCCTCGCGCAAAATCTCGGCGACTGGGCGATAGCGCCGAAGCAATGCCTGCCGCATGGCCGCATAGTCGTCACCGGGAACCACGCCCTCAATGCTGAAACGCTTGTACTGGCCGGCCTGCATCCGGTGCTGGGCAAACACCACGCACGAGGCCTGCGTGGCTTCACCGCCGGTGTGCGACACATCAAAGCACTCGATGCGCAGCGATTGAAGATCGTCCTGCGGCAAATCGAGCGCCTGCGCCAAGGCCCGGGTGCGAGCCTGCTGCGAGCCCTCTTCAGCCAACAATCGCGCCAGTTGCAACTGCGCGTTGTTGCAGGCCATTTCAAGCCAGATGCGCCGCTGTTCACGCGGCCTGTGTACTGCCGTCACCTTAGCACCCGCTTGCTGTGAGAGCATATCGATCAGAGCCTGGTCGACCGGATGGCTCAGCAGCAATACCGGCGGCACCGGCAGGTCGACGTAATGCTGCGCAATAAAAGCCTGCAGGACGACCACCTCCACCGGCAAGGCCGTCTCGTGCGATCCATCTAATTGGGTCGAACCCGCAGAAGGATCGACCTCCTCAAGGTCGACAGCGGTCTCAACATGCGTTGGGAAATAGGCCCGATCCCCCAGGTGCCGACCTCCGCGCACCATGGCCAAGTTGATACAGGCCCGACCACCCTGCACACGCACCGCCAGAATGTCAGCATCTTTGTCGGCCTGTACATCCATCGCCTGCTGCTGCAACACCCGCGAGACGGCCCGCATTTGATTGCGCAACTCGGCCGCCTGCTCAAACTCAAGTTGCTCAGCGTGCGCGACCATGCGCGACTCCAGCGACTGCAAGATGTCCTGCGTACGTCCTTGCAGAAACTGGCTGGCCAATTCACTGTCGCGCGCGTAGGCTTGCGGCGAGATCAGCCCGACACAGGGTCCGGAACAGCGCTTGATTTGATAGAGCAGACAAGGCCGGGTGCGGTTGTTGAACACCGTGTCCTCACAGGTGCGCAGGCGAAACACCTTTTGCAGCAGCGCGATGCTGTCTTTGACCGCCCAGGCGCTGGGGTAAGGTCCAAAGTAATGGTGCTTGCGGTCTACCGCGCCCCGGTAATACGCCACACGCGCAAAGCATTGGGCCTCGATGGCGCCCCCCTCTGATCGCGGCGGCTGCGCCGCGGTGATCTTCAGATAGGGGTAGCTCTTGTCGTCCCGAAAAAGGATATTGAATCGCGGGTGCAGGGTCTTGATGAGGTTGCTCTCAAGCAGCAGCGCTTCAGCCTCGGAGCGAACCACCGTGACTTCCAGGCGCACAATCCGCCCGACCATGACACCAATGCGGGTGCCGCCGTGGTCCTTCTGGAAATAACTGCTCACCCGTTTTTTCAGATTGCGCGCCTTGCCGACATAGAGCACGCCGCCTTGCGCATCGTAATAGCGGTAGACGCCTGGCATGGAAGGCAGCGCGGCCACTTCGGCCAGCAAGGCCTGACGCGAAGAGTCCGACAGC
>JBILUT010000295.1:0-3080 GCA_044370875.1 Polaromonas sp.
GATCAATTGCGAATGCGTCTAAGAGGTGTCCATGACACTGCTCGGAAACATCATCTGGTTCTTTTTGGGGGGCTGGGCTCTTTTTCTGGGCTACGCCCTCGGGGCCATCGTGTTCTTTCCTGTGTTCATTCCCCTGTTCCGTCTGGCGCTCTTTGCGCTTTGGCCTTTCGGACGCGATGTGGTGACTCAAGCGCAGTTGGACCGCTATCGCCAGATCAGGGGTCTGTCGGCTGAGACGTCTTTGGTCGCTGGGACTCTCACGAATGTGAGCGCGGTTCTCAATGTGCTGTGGATGCTGACCTTTGGCTGGCTGCTGGCCCTGGCGCACCTGTCGGCTTCCTTTTTCAACCTGTGCCTGTTTTTCCTGATCGTGACCATCCCCAACATAGGCGGTCACTGGAAGCTGATCCGGGTGGCGTTCCTGCCCTTTAACAAGGTCATTGTTCCTTCAAAGCTGGCGCAGGACATCAAGGACGAAATCGCGCGTGATGATCTGGGCCTCTGACCAGAGCGAGGTCTTCAGAGGCGCTGATCCGGACGGCAGCGGGGTCGCGCTGTTGAGCGTCGAAGCGGGCCGATGCCCCCGGTTAAGATTCGTCCTATGTCCTCTTACGAAGCCCCCCTGGAAATTCATGTGCACGCGGATGTGCCCATGAAGTCGGATGTGACCTACGAGCACTTGCAGGAGGCTCTGCGTCCCTTGTGGAAGTACGCGGGAGCGCGGTCACTGGCCGCTGGCGCAGCCAGTGCCTACGAAGAGGAGCCCGGTATTCGTTTTGATGCCGAGCAGCATCTGCTGCAGATGTGCTGGACGGTCAGTGGCGATGATGATTTCCGTCAGGTGATCGAGGAGACCTGCATGGCGCTCAACGACCTGACCTCAGCCGGTGCCGCCCTTGAAGTGACCTTCTACGATGCCGAGTTTGATGAGGAGTCGGCCAAGGATGACGATCCTTCGGCTCAGGCGCGTGACGATTTTGTGATGTACTTCGTGGGGCCGTCACCGGCTGCCATCATGCAGGTGCAGCGCGATCTGCTGGTACAGGACACCATCGGCCTGATGGAGCGGCACTTTGACAGCGCCGAACTGGGTGAGGTGGTCGAGGCGATCGATCGGCTCTTCGAGCGGCGCTTCAATGATCTGGTCAGCTCCATGCAGATTGGTCGTCCGCCGCGTGGCTCGGGCGGGTCATCGGGTGGACACGGCGGCGGCCGCAAGCCTCGCCATTTGCACTAGGCCTGGCGCTCTAGGGCAAATGCAAATGCTGCGCTTGCAGCGCCTGATCAATCCAGCGTTGCGCCGCCGCCTCAAGGATGTCGGTGTCGCCGGTGCTGATGAGCTCAATGCGTCCCGTCTCGGCGGCGCGAGATTGATTGAAGGCTGGATTTTGTTCAATGCGGCTGCGGGTGTGTCTCGCTACCGCGGGTCCGGTTTCAATCAGGCGGACCTGCGGTCCAACCAGGTCCTGCAGCAGCGACTTGATCAGTGGGTAATGGGTGCAGCCCAAGACCACGCTGTCGATGTGTCCTGTTGCAGTTCCTAGCGGCCCGAGGGCCTGGACATGCTCCCGGGCGCAGGCCAGCAGGAGCTGCTGCGCGTCGGCTTGCCCCTGGGCGCTGCGTTCGATGGCCAGAGCCAGCCCGTCACAGGCGTGCAGTTGAAAGTAAGCCTGTCCTTCAAAGGTCTGCAGCAAGCGCGCAAACTTGGGGCTGCCCAGCGTCATGCGTGTGGCCAGTACCCCAATGCGCCCGGTTCGGCTCAGGCTCACAGCGGGCTTGAGGGCTGGCTCTACGCCGATGATCGGCAGCGTGGGGTGCTCGGCGCGCAGTTCTTCGATGGCTGCTGCGGTGGCGCTGTTGCAGGCCACCACCAGAGCGTCAATGCCCCGACCGATCAGATAGGCGGTGACTCGCTCAGCCCTGACCATGACATGCGCCTGGTCGCGCTCGCCATAGGGACCGTGACCGCTGTCGGCCAGATAAAGCAGGTCTTGGCTGGGCCATTGCGCGCGCAAGGCGCGCAGGACACTCAGGCCACCGATACCACTGTCGTAGACGCCAATCACAGAGGTACCCGCAGGAGGGCTCAGGCGGAGGTGACGGCGATGTTCTTAAATTGCCCCGAGGCGATACGCTTTTGCCACTCAGCCGGTCCAGTGATGTGCGCGCTGGTGCCCCCCGCGTCTACCGCCACAGTGACCGGCATGTCGACCACGTCAAATTCGTAGATGGCCTCCATGCCCAGATCCGCAAAACCCACCACCTTGGCGGTTTTGATGGCCTTGGACACCAGGTAGGCCGCACCACCGACGGCCATGAGGTAAGCGCTCTTGTGTTTCTTGATCGCCTCGATGGCGGTCGGCCCGCGCTCGGCTTTGCCGATCATGGCGATCAGGCCGGTCTGGGCCAGCATCATTTCGGTGAATTTGTCCATGCGCGTGGCCGTGGTGGGGCCTGCCGGACCCACGGCTTCGTCACGCACCGGGTCGACTGGGCCAACGTAATAGATGACACGGTTGGTGAAATCCACGGGGAGCTTCTCACCCTGGGCCAGCATGTCCTGAATGCGCTTGTGGGCGGCATCTCGGCCGGTGAGCATCTTGCCGTTGAGCAGCAGCGTATCGCCGGGCTTCCAGCTGGCCACCTCGGCCGGGGTCAGGGTGTCGAGGTTGACGCGCTTGCTCTTCTGGGTGTCGGGCTTCCAGTCGACCTTGGGCCACAAGTCCAGGCTCGGCGGCTCCAGATAGACCGGGCCGCTGCCATCGAGCACAAAGTGCGCGTGGCGTGTCGCTGCGCAGTTGGGGATCATGGCCACTGGTTTGGAGGCGGCGTGGGTGGGATACATGTGGATCTTCACATCGAGCACCGTGGTCAGGCCCCCCAGGCCCTGCGCGCCGATGCCCAGAGCGTTGACCTTGTCGTAGAGCTCCAGGCGCAGTTCTTCGACTTGGGTGAGCTTCTCGCCGCCCCTGGCCTTGGCCTGCAATTCGTACATGTCGATGTCATCCATCAGGCTTTCCTTGGCCATCAACATGGCCTTCTCCGCCGTGCCGCCTATGCCAATGCCCAGCATCCCCGGC
>JBILUT010000175.1:0-4323 GCA_044370875.1 Polaromonas sp.
TGCGCCTTCGCGGCGCAGCGTTTCAGCGTGCTCCAGCCCGGTGATGCGCCTGAGCAGGGCCGTTGCGCTCTTGAGCGAGAAGCCCTTGTCCGCGCTGCCCGTACCAACGCTCAGGGTGTGGCCGTGCGGGAAGACCCAGCCGTAGAAGTCGGGTGAGACCTGGCCTTGGTAGAACACATCGCATCGGCTGCCGTCGTAGCCTTGGGGCTTTTGTTCAGGGGCGCGGATGATCTCGTGGTAGGCGAATACGAATTTGCCCTTGTGCGCATCGGGTACTTGCTGACGCGCTACTTCGGATTTGGCGCCGTCAGCCCCGATGATGCAGCGTGCGCGTACGCTGGCCGCCGTGCCTTCAGATCGGTTGGGCTTGTCGCGCCCGACAAAGTGAACCACCGCCGTGCCGTCTGTATCGCGGGTAATTTCTGAAAAGGTGCCGGTGCGCCGCTCGGCCCCGGCCGCGGCTGCCCGCTGGCGCAGCCATTCGTCGAACTCGTCGCGGTCAACCATGCCGACAAAGCCGTTTTCGATCGGAATGTCGACTCGGTGGTTGGACGGAGCCACCATGCGGGCACATTGGGCCTTGGCCACCAGCAGGTGATCGGGGATGTCGAAGTCTCGGATCAGTCGCGGTGGAATCGCACCGCCGCAGGGTTTGATGCGTCCGGCTCTGTCGAGCAGCAGCACGCGGTGGCCTTGTTGGGCCAATTCCCGTGCGGCTGTGGCACCGGCCGGTCCGCCGCCGATCACCACGGCGTCATAGGTTTCAAGGGCATGCATGCGGGTCCCCTCCGGGCTCATTGGTTTCAGGTTTCGTGGGCCAGCGGGGCCCGGGTTTGCAAGTCGGCCTGGATGACCGATTCAGATGCAGTTTCGTTTTTTGTGCTGATGTGCCAAGCCAGTGCCGCTGAGGTCAGGAACATCAAGGCCTCGAGCAGAAAGACGCTGGAATAGGCCGACCCATCCGATTGCATCAGGGCGTGAGCGATGTCGCTGGCCACCGTACCGAGCAGGCTGCCTATGCCGAAGGCGATCGCCTGCGCGGCGCCCCACAGCCCCATGCGCACGCCTTCGCGTGCGCTGCGCCCCTGCCCAGCCATCCGCATCATCGAACCAATGGCCCCGATCGAGAAAGCGCCGTTGGCCACTCCCAAAATAAAGACATTGGCCTTGAGCGGCCATCCGGGCCCGATCAGACCGGACAGGGCCAGCGCGCCCATGGCCAGGCCCGAGGCGATGCAACCGCCGACCGTCCAGGCGCGCAGCGAGCCGAGCAAGGGTGCCCACGGGCGATTGGGCCAGCGTGCCGACACCAGACCGGCTGCAGCGACCATCAGCATGCCCAGGAAAACGCCACCATGCTGCACGCCTGAGAGCTGCGTCGATTGGCCCGGCGTATAGCCGAAGACACTGCCGGCAAAAGGCTCAAGGATGAGGTCCTGCGCGCTGTAAGCGAGCATGGACACAAAGACGAACACGGTAAAGCGCCGAGCCTCACGCTCTTGCCAGACTTGCTGCAAGGCCAGGCGAAACGGCACAGCCACTGGCCTTGGCTCGGCAGGCATCTGCGCAGCGCCGGTTTTTTCAATACCGAAAACCGCCGCGGTGGTGATCACCACCGCCAGCGCGCAAATCGTGGCGGCCACCAGCAACAGACGTTCGGGCGAGTAAGGGTCCAGCCAGTGACCGGCCAGACCGGCAGTGATGGCAAAGCCAGCGATCATCATGATCCAGACCAGCGTGGCCGCTGGGCCCCGTCGTTCGGGGGCCACGGACTTGGCCAGCATCACCAGCAAGTTGGTGCCGCAGGCGCTCACGCCCGTGCCTATAAAGAGAAAGCCCAGCAGGGCCAGAGCCAGGCCGGCGTTCCGGTCGGAACCGGCCCAGACCGTGCCCAGCGTGGCCAGCAGACCGCCGGTGGCCAGAGTCATCATGCCGCCGATGATCCAGGGCGTACGCCGACCGCCGACATCCGAGCCATGCCCCATGCGCGGCCGCGAGACTTGCACCAGATAGTGCAGGGCCACCATCAGGCCGGGGATCATGGCAGCCAGAGTCAGTTCGACCACCATCACCCGATTGAGCGTGGAGGTGGTCAGCACGACGACCGCGCCCATGCAGGCCTGCACCAGACCCAATCGGGCCACTGCGGTCCATCCGATATAGGGGCTCATGCCGCTGCTCCAAGGCTGCGCAGGGCTAAAGCGCTGACCATCATGCCGCCGACAAAAAGCGGCACACCAAATCCGCTGTACCAGAGGGCTTTGCCAATCGGGTCACCCAGGAAGCGGCGCATCATGAGGACCTGCAGCACCAGCAGCGCGGCCACGCTGGCGGCGTGGCCCTCCTGCTGCCAGGCTGTCAGCAACGCAATGACCGCAATTTGCGGTAGCGCCATGAACCAGCACGCCACCCGGGCGGCGCGATGGACGCCCAGTTGTACGGGCAACGAGCGCACCCCCATCTGGCGATCACCTTCGATGGCCTTGAAGTCATTGAGGGTCATGATGCCGTGCGTGCCGGCGCTGTAGAGAGCCGCCAGAATCAGCGACTGTCCGCCAGGCATGGATCCGCCGGCCATCACCGCTGCGCCGGTGATCCAGGCAATGCCCTCGTAGCTGATGCCGCATGCGGCATTGCCCCACCAGCCGTTTTCTTTCAGGCGCAGGGGTGGGGCGCTGTAGGCCCAGGCCAGCAACAAACCCAGCATGGCCGCACCAAAGCCCCAGGGCCCCAATGCGGTAGCCACCAGCAGCGAGACGGCTGTCCACAACACGGCCAGGTACAGCCCCCATCGACCCGGAATACGCCCCGAAGGAATGGGTCGATGGGGTTCGTTGATAGCGTCGACGTGGCGATCAAACCAGTCGTTGACCGCCTGGCTGGTAGCGCACACCAGGGGGCCTGCGAGTGCGATGCCGACCAGAGCCAGACCCCAGCGGCCATCCATGGGCATGCCCGAGGCCACCACGCCACAGGCGAACGCCCACATGGGCGGAAACCAGGTGATGGGTTTGAAGAGCTCGGTGACGGCTGAAAGTGCCGGACGCGTCATGCACGCTTTGTAACCGGGACATTCTTTATTGTCAATTTAAATTGACACTTTGGGCCCGGCTACAGTGTGCGGGGGTCTTCAGGGCGTCCGGCCCTCCTCGCCGGTTTCCCCGGAGAGGTCGGCCGCACCATCGATCAGGCCAAAGCGGCGCAGCTTGATGTAGAGGCTTTGCCGGGAGAGCCCCAGCATTTCGGCCGCTGAGGCCCGGTTGTCCCCGGTCAGTTGCAGGGCTGCCTCAATGCACAACTGTTCGATCAGATCGCTGGTTTCGCGAACGATGTCTTTCAAGGGCATGCGGCCTACCAGTTCGGTCATCTGGCTGGCCGAGCGCGGCAGCTCGCGCGGCGCACGCGTTTCGGCGCCCAGGCGCCTGCCCATGTCCCGGATGGTGAACCCGAGGCATTTCTCCGGGCCGCGCTGCAGGGTAGCGGCAGAAATTTCCACCTCGGCGCTCGAGCCCAATTCGCCGCGCATCTGGGTGGCAAAAAGCCGCACCGTACCGTGCTGGCGAAGGTTGGTCAGCAGCACCCGTAAATCCACGCCCGAGCGTCCGAGCCAGGTGTCGAGCAGAACGCCGCGCGCCAGATCGGCGTTGCCAAGCTGCGCCAAGTCAACGAAGGCGGGGTTGACCGCCAGCACCCGGCCATCGAGGTCGGTGATGGCCACCGCGTCCGGAGCCTGCTCCATGAAGGGGGCGAGCCAGGGGTTGGCGCTGGGCAGGCTCTGGGTGCTTTCGGTACTTTGCGTGCACAGCCGCAGCAGGAACTGCAGCGACTGGTCTTCCCGGTACTGCGAGGCCGAGGCCATGAATTCCTGACCGCCATGCAGTCGCACCAGCACTGGCTCGGCGCGCCCACTGCTGCGCAGCTTCTCCAGCATGTCCCGCATAGCGGCCAGGCTGGCCGCCTCGAGCCGTTCGCTCAGGGCCAGCCGGTTGCTCCCGGTCTTGTCGCCCAGCAGGGCTCGTGCAGCCGGGTTGATTTCAGTGATCTTGTCGATGGAACCGTCCAGGATGACCACGGGCTCGGAGGCCAGCTGAAACAGCAGCCGGTAACGGGTTTCTGCCTGGCGCAGGCGCCAGTAATCGCGCTCCATGGACAGTTGCGCGGTCACCAGCCTCTGCTGCACCGCCACCTGTGGCCGCAGGTCACGAGCGAAGGCCACATGGTGAACGCCAGCCTTGGTGCGACCGGAGGCCGGGCGTGTCAGCGTGACGACCGAATAGGCCAGTGGCAGCACGGTGCCGTCACCCAGATCGTGGTTGATGTGGC
>JBILUT010000073.1:0-7069 GCA_044370875.1 Polaromonas sp.
CCAAGCCGATTGACGTGGTTCCGCCTCTTCCAGCAGGGCTTGCACCTTGGGCTGGCTCTCCAGGGTGACGGTTCGTAGCCAGGGCTGTCCCTGCCATTGCTGGCAGCTGCGCCCCATGAGCTCATCCCCGGTAAAGGCCAGATCCATGATCACACCCTGCTCGTCGAGGAGCAGCACCACATCGGCCGCCGTGGTCAGCAATTGCGCCACGGTCTCTGCCGGCAATCCCCGCAGTACATCGTCGGCGCGTGCCAGGCGTCGTTCAGTCAGAACAGGGTTTGGAGATGACATGGGTCTTTTGGGGCAATGGGTGGGTGGCGTTGGTTGGGCTGGCCGCTCAGGCTCTCGCGCTTTGGCGTTCTAGAAGACGCGAGGCCACTTCGGGCGCCTGATCAGCCTGCAGAACCACCGCGTCTGCCGCGGTGGCATCAATCAGGGCCGGATTCAATACGAAAACAGATCCCCCCACAAGTATGGGGACCTGCGGGTTCATGCTGGCTCGGCGAATTTGCCGCACGCAGTCGTTGAGCCGGGTCATGCCGGTGACATCGCCCAGGCTCAGGCCTACCGCGTCAAACCATTGACGCTCCACCAGCTGGTTCAGGGAGGCGCTCGGTTGCATGAAGCTGGTGGTGACATCCCAGCCGGCTCGGTAGAAGAACTCAGCCACGATGGACAAGCCAAAGGTGTGCTGCTCGCCAGGGCAGGGCAGCAGCAGCACGCGCCGCTCGGCCGCTCGACCCTCACTGATGTTGTTCAGACCAAAGGCGCTGCTGTTGGCCCGCAGCAATTGCTGCAGCCGCCCCATAGCGACCGTGACATCGGTGAAGGTACAGCTGTCGCAGGTCCAGAAGTCACCCAGACGCCGAGCCGCCGGTGTCAATAGTTCCAGAAACAGGGTCTGCACGGACACTCCGCGCTGCCGCAGCCGGTTGATCGTCTCATGCAGCGCCAGGTCGTCCTCGTGCAGGAGCTGAGCCGTCAGGCGTTCGACTTCATCGGGGCCGATATCCGGCTCTTTGGGCAGAGCCTGGGCCCCCGAACTGTGCGCCCGAACCAGGAGTGGAATGATTTCGTCTTCAACGGCGCGTGCCAACAAGCCGGCCGAAGCTTCGGCCGGTCTGCCCGGTTCTCGCGGTGGGGCTGGTTCAGCCCGATCGTCGTTGTCTAGTGAGCCCATGTTGGTCTCCGTGCGCGCACAGTCAGTGCTGCGGACTTGCGCGCAAGAATTCCTACGGGCTAGGCGGTCAATCCAGGTGGGGCGGGACTCTCTCCGCCGGATCTGGCCGTCAGCCAGTGGAACAGTCCACAGCCCGGTTGTACTCCCTGGGGCGGGCCAGGTCAAAGGTTTTTTCGCATTTCGGCCCATTTTATGCGTATGTCAATATAGATATACGTCAATTAAAGTTGACACAATGAGCGGACCCGACTAAATTGGGGGAAGCGGGATCTGGAGATCCACGCCCATGAAAAGGGAAAAACCATGCTGCCTGTAACCGAACGCCCCAAATCGCGGCGTCCGCTTTACACGCCCGAAGAGCGCCAGCGGCGCGATGCTTCAGCTTGGACCTGGGTGCAGGGGGTGCTGGCGCCGGTGCAGTTTTTGGTGTTTCTGGTCAGCCTGGGCTTGGTGATCCGCTTCCTGTGGACGGGTCAGGGTCAGGCCGCTGCCGAGTTGTCCATAGTTGTCAAGACCCTGGTGCTCTACACCATCATGATCACCGGCTGCATCTGGGAGAAGGTGGTCTTTGGGCAATACCTGTTTGCCCCGGCCTTCTATTGGGAAGATGTCTTCAGCATGCTGGTGCTGGCCTTGCATACGGCCTATCTGGTGGCCTTGTTCCAGGGCCTGCTTGAGCCCCGGCCCCTGATGGCGCTGGCGCTGGCCGCCTATGCCGCCTACGTGATCAACGCGGCGCAATTCCTGATCAAGCTGCGGGCGGCCCGTTTGCAGGCCGCGCAGGAGCAGGTCGACCAAGCGGCCGCACAACAAGAAGGGTGGCCCGCATGAGCCCGGTGATCGCTTTGCATCCAGAGCCCGCAGCCTGCAGCGACTTGCCGGTGCTGCGCGAGCGTGGGCAGCGTGAGGTTTTCTGTGGCCTGACGGGCATCATCTGGCTGCACCGCAAGATTCAGGACGCGTTCTTTCTGGTGGTCGGTTCGCGCACCTGCGCCCACCTGCTGCAGTCGGCTGCTGGCGTGATGATCTTTGCTGAGCCGCGTTTTGCCACGGCCATCATCGACGAGCGCGATCTGGCCGGCTTGGCCGATGCCAACGAAGAGCTCGACCGTGTGGTGCAGCGCTTGCTGGAACGCCGGCCCGAGATCAAGCTGTTGTTTCTGGTGGGTTCCTGTCCGTCCGAGGTGATCAAGCTCGATCTCTCACGCGCAGCGACCCGCCTATCGACCCAGTTTTCGCCCCGGGTGCGGGTGCTCAATTACTCCGGTAGCGGCATTGAAACCACCTTCACCCAGGGCGAGGACGCCTGTCTGGCCGCTCTGGTGCCCGAACTGCCCGAGCGAGCTCCTGCCCCTGGGGCAGAGCCAGCACCGCTGCTGGTGGTGGGCACGCTGGCCGACGTTGTGGAAGACCAGTTTCAGCGCCTGTTCAACGAATTGGGTGTACCGGTGCAGTTTTTCCCACCGCGCCATGCGGCCGATTTACCGGCCATCGGACCGGACACCCGCTATCTGCTGGCCCAGCCTTTCCTGGCTGATGCGGCTCGGGCGCTGGAGGCCCGGGGCGCCCAGCGCCTGTCCGCGCCTTTTCCCCTGGGTGTCGAGGGCACGACCGCCTGGCTGCAGGCGGCCGCCCGGGCCTTTGGGGTGCCGGCCGAGCGCTTTGCGCGGGTTACCGCGGCGCCGAGCGAGCGTGCTCGCTCAGCCCTGGCCCGTCAGCGGACGCTGCTGGCGGGCAAGTCCATCTTCTTCTTTCCTGATTCGCAGCTGGAGGTACCGCTGGCGCGATTTCTCAGCCGTGAACTTGACATGCGCCTGACCGAGGTGGGGACGCCCTATTTGCATCGGCAACACCTGGCTGATGAATTGGCTTGGCTGCCGCCGGGCGTGCAACTGTCGGAGGGGCAGCATGTGGAGCAACAGCTCGATCGGTGTCGCCGCGCCAGCCCTGACATTGTGGTTTGCGGCTTGGGGCTGGCCAACCCCCTGGAGGCCGAGGGGCTAACCACCAAGTGGGCCATCGAATTGGTCTTTACCCCGATCCAGGGCTATGAGCAGGCTGCCGACTTGGCCGAGCTCTTCAGCCGTCCCCTGAACCGACGCTTGCGTCTGGCCGCCTAGGAGACACGCATGCAACTGACGCTCTGGACTTACGAAGGCCCGCCCCATGTGGGGGCCATGCGGGTGGCCACCGCCCTGAAGGATGTGCATTACGTGCTGCATGCGCCTCAGGGCGATACCTATGCCGATTTGTTGTTCACCATGATTGAACGGCTGCCCCGCCGCCCACCGGTGACCTACACCACGTTCCAGGCCCGGGATCTTGGCGGCGATACCGCTGAACTGTTCAAGACGGCCGCGCGCGAGGCCTTCGAGCGCTTCTCGCCCCGTGCCATGATGGTCGGTTCGTCCTGCACGGCCGAGCTGATTCAAGATGACCCGGGCGGTCTGGCCAAAGCCTTGAATTTGCCGGTGCCGGTGGTGCCGCTTGAGCTGCCGTCCTATCAGCGCAAGGAGAACTGGGGCGCGGCCGAGACCTTCTACCAGATGGTGCGTCACCTGAGCGTTGCACCGGCGCGATCGCAGCGTTCTGCACGCACCGACGGTCATCGGCCCAGTTGCAACATCCTCGGTCCGACCGCGCTGGGGTTCCGCCACCGAGACGATATTCGCGAGATCACGGGTCTGCTGGGCCAGTTGGGCATTGAGGTGCGTGTGGTGGCCCCGCTGGATGCCACGGCCGCCGATCTGGCGCGCTTGCACGAGGCCGACTTTAATGTGGTGCTTTACCCTGAGACTGGAATGACGGCCGCGCTGTGGCTGCAGCGACAGTACCAGCAGCCTTTTACCCGTGTGGTGCCCATCGGCGTCAATGCCACCCAGGACTTTGTCGCCGAGGTGGCGCAATTGGCAGGCCTCGCACAAGTGCCTGATCTGCGCGAAATTTCGCGTGCCGGCTGGTATGCGCGCTCGGTCGATTCAACCTACCTCACCGGCAAGCGGGTCTTCATCTTTGGCGATGCCTCCCATGTGGTGGCCGCAGCCCGGGTGGCTGCCCAGGAGATGGGCTTTAGCGTGGTGGGTCTGGGCACCTACAGCCGCGAGTTCGCGCGTGAGGTGAGGGACGCCGCCAAGCTCTATCAGTGCGAGGCGCTGATCACCGACGACTACCTGGAAGTCGAGCAGCGCATCACCGAGCTGCAGCCTGAGCTGGTACTGGGCACGCAAATGGAGCGGCACATCGCAAAAAGGCTGGGTCTGCCTTGCGCGGTCATTTCCGCGCCTGTGCATGTGCAGGACTTTCCAGCGCGCTATTCGCCGCAGATGGGATTTGAAGGCGCCAATGTGTTGTTTGACACCTGGGTGCATCCGCTGATGATGGGGCTTGAAGAGCATCTGATCGGCATGTTCCGGGGCGATTCAGAGTTTCATGAAGATGCCGCTCCGTCGCACCTCGGTCGCGCTGGTATGCCAGCGGCAGCCCTGACACGCTCGACTCAGTCTGCATCGGCCGCCCAAGTCGGCTTGAATGAGGCCGCCAACGAGGCCGTGGTGGCTGAGGCGACCCGCGCGCAAGACCCGGCGCCGCCCCAGCAGGCGACCTGGGGGCTGGAGGCTGAACGGGAGCTCAAGAAGATCCCTTTCTTTGTTCGTGGCAAGGCCAAACGCAACACCGAGCTCTTTGCGCGCGAGCGCGGGGTGCCGGTCATTACCGTGGATACGCTCTACGATGCCAAAGCTCACTTCAGCCGCTGAAAGCCGCAACGCTGCGCGAGCCGCAGAGGCGGGACAGGGGCCGGTCATTCGCGTGGTGTTGGTCACCATGGACAGCCATCTGGCCAGCGCGGCCGAGCGAGCCTTGTCGCGGTTGCAGCGCTCGCTGCCGGGCCTGCAGATGCAGGTGCACGCGGCCTCCGAGTGGGGCGCAGATGCAGCCGCACTTGAGCGGTGTCAGCGCGATATTGCGGCCGGGGACATTGTCATCGTCACCATGCTTTTCATGGAAGAGCATTTCTTGCCGGTCATGCCTGCCCTGCGCGCGCGGCGAGAGCATTGCGATGCGATGGTATGCCTGATGTCGGCCGGCGAGGTGAGCAAGCTCACCCGCATGGGACGTTTTGACATGCTGGCGCCCAGTAGCGGTCCGATGGAATTGCTCAAGAAGCTGCGTGGCAAGAGCGCTCAGGCTGCCGAGATGAGCGCCGAAGAAAAGACCAGCGCGGGCGAGCGGCAGATGAAGATGTTGCGTCGCTTGCCCAAGATCCTGCGCTTCATCCCGGGTACGGCCCAGGACGTTCGGGCCTATTTCCTGGCCATGCAGTATTGGCTGGCCGGTTCGCAAGAGAACATACAGGGCTTGGTGAGCTTGCTGATCGATCGCTATGCAGCCGGTCCCCGCGCCGCCTTAAGGGGCCTGAAGGTGCCGGCCCCGGTTGAATACCCGGAAGTGGGGCTCTATCACCCGCGCCTGAGCACCCAGGCCGGGCATCGGCTTTCGGACCGCCTGTCCGATCTGCCGCGGGTGGCCACCAGTGGCGCAGCCGGCACGGTGGGCGTCTTGCTCTTGCGCTCTTACGTGCTGGCCGGCAACACGGCCCACTACGACGGCGTGATCACGGCTCTGGAGGCGCGCGGCCTGCGGGTTGTCCCGGCCTTTGCCAGCGGTCTGGACAACCGACCGGCTATTGAGTCGTTTTTTATGCGCGATGGGCAGCCCACGATCGACGCCCTGGTCTCCCTGACCGGTTTTTCTCTGGTCGGTGGGCCGGCTTACAACGACTCGCGGGCCGCCGAGCAATTGCTGGCCAAGATGGATTTGCCCTATCTGGCGGTGGCACCCGTTGAGTTTCAGACCCTGGACAGCTGGGGTGCCTCAGAGCGAGGCTTTCTGCCGGTGGAGGCCACCATGATGGTGTCCATCCCCGAGCTGGACGGTGCCACTGGCAACATGGTGTACGGAGGCCGTGGCAGTGCTGGGGCCAGCGCTTGCACCGGCTGCTCAAGGCAGTGCCGATTCGATTCGGTCGGCGCGCACGACATGAATACCTGCAGCGAGCGGGCTGACGCGCTTTCAGCGCGCGTCTCTCGTCTGATTGCCTTGCGCAAGTCCTCGCGGGCCGAGCGCAAGGTGGGCATTGTCTTGTTCAACTTCCCGCCGAATGCGGGCAGCACTGGAACTGCTGCGCATCTGAGCGTTTTTGAATCGCTGTTCAACACGCTGCGCGCCTTGCAGCGTGAGGGCTACCAGGTGCAAGTGCCCGATAGCGTCGACATCTTGCGCGAGCGCATCATCAAGGGCAATGCCGATCGTTACGGCGCGCAAGCCAATGTGCATGCGCTTGTCAGTGCCGACGACCATGTCCGGCGGGAGAGGCATCTCAAGGCCATTGAGGCGGCCTGGGGCCCGGCGCCTGGTCGGCATCAAACCGATGGCAGCCGCATCTTTGTGCTGGGCGAGCGCTTCGGTAATGTGTTCGTCGGCATACAACCGGCCTTCGGGTATGAAGGTGATCCGATGCGCCTGCTGTTTGAAAAAGGCTTTGCCCCTACGCACGCCTTTTCTACTTTCTACCGTTGGCTGCGCGAGGATTTCGGCGCCCACGCCTTGCTGCACTTTGGCACCCACGGAGCGCTGGAATTCATGCCCGGCAAACAAAGCGGCCTGAGTGCTGACTGTTGGCCAGACCGGCTGATTGGCGACATCCCGAACCTGTATCTCTATGCAGCCAATAACCCGTCGGAGGGCACGATCGCCAAGCGCCGCTCGGCGGCCACGCTGGTGAGCTATCTCACCCCGCCGGTGGCTGAGGCTGGTTTGTACAAGGGACTCAATGCGCTGCGCGAAATGATCGAACGCTACCGCGGCCTCGATACCCAGTCGGGCCAGGAG
>JBILUT010000297.1:0-3077 GCA_044370875.1 Polaromonas sp.
TCGCCAGTCTGCGTGGTCGTTTCGTAGAAAAGGCGGGTGTCTTTGCGGTGCGGCAGGGGCTGCCCCTGCATGACAACCTGCGCCGCAGCCTGCTGGCGCAGCCGCTTCGGCGCTACCGGCCGCAGCGTCGTTGGCTGGCCCTGATGGGCACCGGCGATGGGCAGGCCGTGGCCTCGCGCGGCGCTTTCTTTGCGGCTGGTGCCTGGGTCTGGCGCTGGAAAGACTGGATAGACCGCCGCTTCATGGCGCGCTTTTCGCGGTTGCCCGCGCCGATGATGCCCAGTCCGCTGCCGCCGAACCTGCCGCTGGATCAGGACGAGCAGCTTCAGGCCTTGTCGGCCCAGGCCATGCGTTGCGGCGGCTGCGGCGCCAAGGTGGGTGCATCAGTGCTCGGTCGTGCGCTGGCTCGCTTGCCGCTTCAGTCCAACGGCCGCAGTGATGTGCTGTTGGGCGTGGGTGACGATGCGGCTGTGGTTCGCATTCCTGCTGGTAAAGCGCTGGTGCAGTCGGTCGATTTCTTTCGCACCCTGATCGATGATCCCTATGTGTTTGGTCGCATTGCCGCCAACCATGCGCTGGGCGACTTGTTTGCCATGGGGGCGCAGCCTAACAGTGCGCTGGCTTTAGCCATGCTGCCTCCGGGCCTGCAATCGCACACCGAAGAGTTGCTGGTGCAGATGCTGGGCGGCGCGCTGCAGACCCTGGGCCAGGCCGATTGCGCCTTGGTGGGTGGGCACACTGCCGAGGGGCGCGAGTTGGCCTTGGGCTTTTCGGTCAATGGCTGGGTGGATGAATCGCTCCAGGGCCTGATGACCAAGGGTGCGCTGCAGCCGGGGGACCGGCTGGTGCTGACCAAGCCGGTGGGCACCGGGGTGCTGCTGGTGGCGCACCACAAATTACGTGCGCGCGGGCAGTGGGTCGATGCAGCCCTTCAGGCCATGATGCTGTCCAACCAGCGCGCTGCGCAGATTCTTCGCGAGCACGGAGTGCGCAGCTGCACCGATCTGACCGGTTTTGGCTTGGCCGGACATTTGCTGGAGATGACGCGTCCCTCGGGTGTTGATGCAGAGCTGGATTTATCGGCCCTGCCGGTGCTTGGCGGGGCGCTGGATTCGGCTGCAGCGGGGCATTTGAGTTCCCTGCACGAGGCCAATGCACAGTTTGGTTCGGCGCTGCGAGGCGGGCTGCGCAATCACCCGCTTTGGCCCTTGCTGTTTGATCCGCAGACGGCCGGTGGTCTGTTGGCTGGCGTGCCCGCGGCGCAGGCCGATGCCTGTCTGGCGGCGCTGCATGCGGCCGGTTACGCCCAGGCGGCAGTGATCGGTCGCGTGCTGCCGCGTGGTGATGAGACAGCGCCGGTGCTGATCAAGGCCTGAGCTCGAGTCGCTGCCAACCCTCTGCAAGCCAGCAGGCCGCACTGTCATGCAGCAGCCGGTGCTGCCTTGCTGCGGTGAGGTGCCCCGCGTTTACTTCTTGTTGGGCTCAATGCCCAAAGCGGCGGCCAGGCCGATGTACTCGCAGCTCACGCCCTTGTGCCACAGGTCGGGCGGGGCCAGGCAATGCTGATGGAACTTTTCATTGTTCAGGTCGGATAAAAAATACGAGCGCAGCACCGCCTGGGTGGTGGGAATCAGCGTCACGTTACGCGCTAGAGTGCACTGATTTTTGAACACACACTCGTTGGCCTCGGTGGCATCCCTGAACAGATGCAGCTTGATACGCCCCGTCCCCACGCCGGACTTGGTCACGGAGACTGCGCAGGCCGAGCCATCGAGCCGCTCCAGGCCGTGGCTCCTGGCCAGAAAATTCATCTCGGCCGTGACCAGTTGCAGGAACCATTCACCCACCACGCCAGCGCAACTGTAGTAGTCGACCTTGATCTGTTCGTAGACCACGGGCGCGTCTGGCAGCTCTTTGCTGTTCATGCGCACCATCGGTTCCGGACCATTCGTCGGCCCCAGAGGCGGCATGCGCACGATCTCGTGGTTGGACCGGATATCCGTGGGGTCGCTGCAGCCTGCCAGGGCCAGCAGACCCAGCACGACAGCGGGCAGCAGGGAACGCAGAAGGGACAAGTCAGTCACCGTACCATGGTCGCAGAAAGCGGTGGCTCGCGTCAATGCCGGGCCTCAGCCGGCCAGCGACAAGAGCGGGGCCACAGTTGTGGGTGGTACCGGGGTGCGGCTGGCATTCATCACCATCGACAGCAAGGTGTAGTAACCGTTGATGCCAATCAGATCGACCACACCCTGCTCACCAAAAAGCGCCAGGGCCCGTGCCCAGGTGGCATCGCTCACCCCGCGGTTGTGGTGCAGCTCGGTGCAAAACGCGTAGAGGGCCGCTTCGTCATCGGCCATGCTTGTCGGTTGCCGCCCCTGCGCAATCGCCTCGATGGTGATCGCTGCCACGCCGGCCTTCTGGGCAATCGGCGCATGGATCGCCCACTCCACCTGCTGCGACCAGTGGCGGGCGGTGATCAGAATGGCCAGCTCAGACAGCCGCAGCGGCAGCGTACTGCGGTAGCGCAGGTACTCACCCATGCGCTGAGCATGCCCCATCAGCTCGGGGCTGCGCATCAAGGGGACAAAGGGCGAGACCAGCGCGCCGCGCGGTCCGTCGATGATGGCCTGCGCCTCACGTCGCTGTGCATCGGTCCATTGCGACTGAGGAATCGGAGGCAAGCGGTCGGTGTTCATGGGATTGGCGGCGAGTGGGGTTGGGTGGATTATCGGCGGGGGTGTGTGTAAGGGCTGGGCCGAGTGAGCTTGCAAACGCAATCACTCCACCGTCACACTCTTGGCCAAATTACGCGGCTTGTCGACATCGGTCCCACGCGCGCAGGCGGTGTGGTAGGCCAGCAGCTGCAGCGGCACCACATGCAGCAAGGGACTGAGGTGTCCGTAGTGCTCGGGCATGCGGATGACGTGCAGGCCTTCGCTGCTTTCGATGCAGGTGTCGGCATCGGCCAGCACATACAGCACGCCGCCCCGGGCGCGAACTTCCTGCAAATTGCTCTTGAGCTTTTCCAGCAGACTGTCGTTGGGCGCTACGGTGACCACCGGCATGGCGCTGGTCAC
>JBILUT010000298.1:0-3067 GCA_044370875.1 Polaromonas sp.
ATACTGCTCGCCTTGCACAGAGCCGCATAGACCGCAATCAAGCGCGGCAGATTGCGTACCTGGGAGATGTCGTCATCACACAGGGTTTGCGGCCGGCTGATGGACCAAGTCCAGCGCTGGCCCCGTTGTCGCCGCTCCAGGAGATCGTGCTGGCCGAAGTAGAAGGTGTCAGCCAGCGTTGTAGGGTCGGTTTCACGCGCCGGCGTTTTGTAGGGGCCCAGCGTCGAGCCATAAACCTTCATGCCGTGCACCGCATGCACATGCTCTAGCGACTGTCCCACCGGAGCGATGGCATCAAGCAGATGAGCCAGCATCTGGACGTTCTGCTCGGTCGGCTCGCCTCGGTCGGCATGGCTGTGACGGGCCGCGTAAAAGAGGTGCGTGACCGGCTCAATGCTTTGCAGCGCCTGCCGGCAGCTGCGCGCATCCAGCAGGTCTAGCGCCAGCGGTTTCCAGCCGGTTGTGGTGGCTGGCGCATTACGGCAAATGCCATAAACCTTCCAGCCCGTGTCGACCAGATGCTGGGCCAGTCGTCGACCCACGATGCCGGTTGCACCGGCAACCAGGGCAACTTTCATGTAGCCACTACCTTTTCGTTATTGGGTCGGCAGGTTGGTGGCCTTGACCACGGCGCGCCATTTCTCGAGCTCGCCGCGAACGAAGTTGCGGAAATCTTCGGGATCAGCACGGACAGTGACAGTGCCCATGTTGGCCAGATTTTTGCGGATCTCAGCGCCTTCCGTGGCCTTGTTCATCATCTGACTGAGTTGCTGGACCACCGGTCGCGGTGTGCCCTTGGGCGCGAAGATGCCGTACCAGGCGCTCACGTCATAGCCCGGAATGATGGCCTCAGCCACCGTGGGCACATCCGGCAGCGCAGGCGTTCGTGTGGCTGAGGTGACCAGCAGGGCCTTCATGCGTTTGCTTTGGATGAAGGGAATGGCCGGAGCCAGGCTGCTGAGCATGATCGGGATATGTCCGCCCGCCACATCGTTGAGCGACGGGCCCACGCCCTTGTAGGGTACGTGGGTCATTTTGGTGCCGGTCGCCAGCAGGATCATCTCCATCGTCAGGTAGGTGAACTGATCGGACCCCGCGTAGCTATAGCGCCCCGGGTTGGCCTTGAGGTGCTCAATGAGCTCGCGCCCGGTGTTGGCCGGAAAGGACGGATGCACCACCAGAACCAGCGGACCTGATGCGAACAATCCCACTGGCTCGAAGTCGTCGATGATGTTGTAGGGCAGCTTGGAAAACACCAGCTGGTTGATCACGAAGGGAACGCCCGATACCGCCAGCAGAGAATATCCATCGGGCGCCAAGCGCGCTGCGGCCGCTGCCCCGATGGTTGCATCGCCGCCGGGTCGGTTGTCGATGAAAAAAGACTCGCCCTTGCCTTGCGACAGCTGCGTGGTGAGCACGCGCGCCAGGACATCGGTGCCGCCCCCGGGCGGGTAAGGAACGATCACCCGCACTGGTTTGCTGGGGTAGTTTTGGGCGTGCGCCGCAAGGGGCGTTGCCCCGATGGCCACTGCAAGGGCCAGCAATCGCAGAAACAAGTTCATGAGTGCCTCCCCGATCGATTCATTCGGCCTTCACGCCCGCCTCGCGCACCACCCGGCCCCAGCGTTCGTAGTCGAAGGCGATCTGGCGTGCAAATTCATCGGGTGTGCTGGGCGAGGGCGTAGTGCCCAGGCCGCGAATCGCCGCTTGGACGTCGGGCGAATTGAGCGCGCGCGCAAAATCGGCATTGAGCTTGTTAACGATGGCTGCCGGTGTCCCGGCGGGTACCGCAAAGCCGTACCACTCCGGGATGTCGCTGAGCGCCGGATAGCCGGCCTCCAGTGCGTGCGGCACATCGGGAATGGCATCGTTGCGCGCCTTTCCCAGAACCGCGATCCCCTTGAGTTTTCCAGCCTTGAGATGTGGCACCACCGCGGTGGGGTTGGAGATCATGAAGTCTGTCTCGCCGGCCAGCACCGCCAGCACCGCCGGGCCGGCGCCCTTGTAGGGCACGTGCAGCAAGTTGGTCTTGGTGGTGAGCTTGAACAATTCACCCACCAACTGCGGGCCTGCGCCCGAGGTGGCAAAGGTCAGCTTGCCCGGCTGCCGTTTGGCCAGAGCCTCAAGCTCCTTGAGGTTGTTGACCGGCACCTTGGGGTTGGCCACCAAAATGTAGGACTGTTCGGTGGCGCGGATCACCGGGGCGAAATCCTTGGTCACGTCATAGCCCACGCTCTGGTAGATGAACGGATTGATGGCCATCGCTCCGTGAACAATCAGCGTGATGGTGTAGCCGTCGGCAGGCGCCTTGATGCCTGAGGCGGTGCCCAGGCTGCCTTGGGTGCCGCCGCGGTTGTCCACCACCAGAGGCTGTGACCAGATCTCGGGCATTTTTTTGGACAAGATGCGCGCCAGCGCATCGCTGCCACCGCCGGGTGGAAAGGGGACGACCAGCCTTACGGGCTTGTCAGGAAACTGCGTTGCTTGCGCCCATGCCGCCGGAGCGGTCAGCGCAGTCAGCGCAATGGGCAAGGCGCTCAGAACGGTTGCGAGCATCGTTTTCATAGGCCATCCTCCTCACGTTGTCGGAACAAAACCCCCAGATATCCCTCGGCGGCCGTCTCAGGCCCGCCCGTGAACCGCATGAAGGTTCACTTGAATAACCATCATATGAATACACATATTTTTATCCAGCATACAATCTTTGACAGTTTCCAGACCTCGGGAAAACCATAAACGGGCGCGTAGCCGGAAAAGAAGACCCCTATGAACCTGCGCAAAAAACCAGAAGTCAGCTATCTGCTGATGCGGGTCGTGGATCGCTTGAGCGAGTCGGTCAATCAGGAACTGAAGGCCTGGGGCCTGAATTTGTTGTCGGCCCGGGTTCTTGTGTCTTTGTTGGCGCAAGACTCGGTTGGCGTTAGCAGCCTGGCCAGCGACGCGCAGATCGATCAGTCGACTTTGTCGCACATGTTGCGGCGGTTGGAATTGGCCGGCCTCGTGCGTCGCAGGCGGCTCGAATCGGACAACCGTTCGGTCAGGGTGTCGCTGACCAGCGAGGGCGAGG
>JBILUT010000299.1:0-3063 GCA_044370875.1 Polaromonas sp.
ACCGCGCCAGGTCACAGCCAGGGTCTCGGGGTTAAAGCGCGCGCCGTGACAGGTTTCGCACAGTACTTTGACGTCGGGCAGGAAGCTCATCGCGATGGTACGCACGCCTGCGCCTTCACAGGTGGGGCAGCGGCCTTCACCGGTGTTAAAAGAAAAGCGCCCCGGCCCATAACCACGGGCCTTGGCCTCTAGGGTGTCGGCAAAGAGCTTGCGAATGGTGTCCCAAAAACCAATATAGGTGGCGGGGCACGATCGGGGGGTTTTACCGATGGGGGTTTGGTCTACCTCCAGCACGCGGTCGATGCTCTGGTAGCCATTGAGCTGCGTACACCCCACCCACGCGGGATGCTGGCCGGCGTCATCCCTCTTGCGGCCGGCCGCGGTAGCGCGCTGGGCGACCGCAGCCTGCACATTGGCCAGCAGCACCTCACGCGCCAGCGTGGATTTGCCTGAACCCGAAACGCCAGTCACGCACACCAGACGCCGCAGCGGCACTTGCACACTCACGTTTTTCAGGTTGTGCAGGCTGGCGCCTTCCAACCGCAAGCTCTGGTCACTGGTGGCTGGCTGCGCCTGGCGTCTGGCTTGCAGCGGATGCCGCATGGCCTGCAGAAGATAACGGCCGGTCAGCGACTGCTCGGTGTCCATCAGCGCCTGGGCACTGCCCTGCGCCACCACGCGCCCGCCGCGCTTGCCCGCACCGGGACCGATGTCAATGATGTGGTCGGCCCGGCGTATGGTGTCTTCGTCGTGCTCCACCACCACCAAGGTGTTGCCACGTTCACTGAGCTTGCCCAGGGCGCCCAGCAAGATCTGGTTATCACGCGGGTGCAGACCAATGGTGGGCTCATCGAGCACATAGCACACGCCTTGCAGGTTAGAACCCAGCTGTGCGGCCAGGCGTATGCGCTGCGCCTCGCCGCCACTGAGGGTGGGCGCACCCCGGTCTAGCGTGAGGTAGCCCAGTCCCACCTCTTCTAAAAATTCAAGGCGGCTGCTGATCTCGGGGATCAGGTCGCGCGCAATATCGGCCTCGCGCCCGCTTAGAGACAGGGCCGTTATCCAGGCACGCACATCGCTGACTGACAGGCGCGCCACCTCAGTAATGGTCCAGGCCTGGCCGTCTGCACTGCGCAAACGCACCGCACGCGCCTGCCCGTTAAGCCGCGTGCCCTTGCAACTGGGGCACACTGCATCGCCAAGGTCTTCAAGCTCAGGTTCAGCAAAGCTCTGCTCACGGCCTTTGCTGTCGTCAGCCGGCATAGAGTCATCCAGCGCGCGTCGCTGCTCTTTGCTCAGCGCCAGTCCGGTGCCCACGCAGTCTGCACACCAGCCGTGCTTGCTGTTGTACGAAAACAGGCGTGGGTCGAGCTCGGGGTAAGAGGTAGCACAAACCGGACAAGCCCGCTTGGTCGAGAAGGCCTGCACCTGCCCGACGCCGCGGGTCGGCAGGCCCGTGTCCATCGCGGTCTTCAGGCCATCGAGCGGTGCCAGCACATGCACCACCCCCTTGCCATGCTCCAGCGCCGTCTTGAGCGCCTGGCGCAGCGCGTTCTCAGCCGAAGGCTGCACCACCAGGTCGGCCACCGGCAGCTCGATGGTGTGTTCTTTGAAGCGGTCGATACGCGGAAAACCGGTGGTCGGCAGAAATTCACCATCCACGCGCAGATGGGTGTAACCGCGCGGGCGGGCCCAATCGGCAAGCTCGGTGTAGACGCCCTTGCGGTTCATCACCAGTGGGGCGAGCAGACCGATGTGCTGGCCGCGGTAGTGCTTGAGCAACTGCGCAGCAATGCTGTCGCTGCTTTGCGGCATGACGGCCGCGCCGTCGTGAACACAGTGCTGGATGCCCAGCTTGACGTAGAGCAGACGCAGAAAATGCCACACCTCGGTGGTAGTGCCTACGGTGGACTTGCGACCGCCGCGCGAGAGCCGCTGCTCAATGGCCACGGTCGGCGGTATGCCGTACACCGCGTCGACCTCGGGCCGGCCGGCCGGCTGCACGATGCTGCGAGCATAGGCGTTCAGGCTCTCCAGGTAGCGCCGCTGGCCTTCGTTGAACAAGATGTCAAAGGCCAAGGTGGACTTGCCGGAGCCCGATACGCCAGTGACCACATTGAACTTGCCGCGCGGGATATCGACCGACAGGCTCTTGAGGTTGTTCTCTCGGGCGTTGACGATTTGTATGGCCTCGGGCCGCACGGAGGGGGCAGCTGCGGAGCGGACGGAAGCGGTGCGATGGAAACCCGCGGCATAGCTGGAGGCTGCCTTTTCCTCCACGCCGTGCATCTCACCGATAGCCTGCGCGTACTCGCGCAAAGCCTGCGCGGTGTGCGAACTGGGGTGTTGGCGCAGATCTTCGGGCGTGCCCTCGGCTACCACAAAGCCACCGGCATCGCCGCCTTCAGGGCCCAGATCAATCACCCAGTCGGCGGCGCGAATGACGTCGAGGTTGTGCTCAATGACGATGAGCGAATGGCCCGCCTCCAGTAATTTGCGCAGCGCACGCATGAGCTTGGCGATGTCATCAAAGTGCAGGCCGGTGGTGGGCTCATCCAGCAAGAAGAGCGTACCCCGATGCTGGCGCAGGGCCAGGGGCTGGCGGCTGGCGCTGGCGGGCGTCTTGCCCGGCTTTTGGCCCTCGCCCTTACCGGCTAAAAAGCCGGCCAACTTAAGCCGCTGCGCCTCGCCGCCGCTGAGCGTGGGAACCGGTTGGCCGAGCTTGACGTATTCCAGGCCCACATCAACGATGGGTTGCAGGGCGCGCAGCACATCGCGGTCGACCCGAAACAGCTCGCAGGCCTGGCTGACGGTGAGCTCCAGGACATCGGCCACGCTCAGGGTTTGCGCTGTGCCGTCCGCAGTCTTGCGCTCAATGCGCACTTCCAAAATTTCGGGCCGATAGCGCCGGCCATCGCAGTCCGGGCAGCGCAGATAGACATCGGAGAGAAACTGCATCTCGACATGCTCAAAGCCTGAACCGCCGCAGGTCGGGCAGCGGCCGTCACCGCTGTTGAAACTGAACTTGCTGGCGGTGTAACTGCGTTCGCGGGCCAGCGGTGC
>JBILUT010000300.1:0-3053 GCA_044370875.1 Polaromonas sp.
AGTAGCTATGTTAGTGGGTGTGGTTGGGTCGATCACCGTCTGGTCCCCATCGATCACCCAAGAAAAAAGCCGACCCCGCAGGGGGTCGGCCCGGATGAGAAGTGCGAACCGATCAGCGCTTTTGCCGGTACTTGCGCAAGGCCGCAATTTGCGCCGCCATCACGGCGAGTTCCGACTGCGCCTTGGCCAGATCGATGTCGCTCTTGGCGTTCTTAACGGCCTCTTCGGCCACCTTGCGCGCCTCGGTCGCTTTGGCCTCGTCGAGGTCCTTGCCACGAATGGCGGTGTCGCTCAGCACGGTGACGTGGTCGGGCTGCACCTCAAGCAGACCCCCCGCCACGAAGACAAACTCTTCAGAGCCGTCGGGCTTTTGGATACGCACTGCGCCGGGGCGAATGCGCGTGATCAGAGGGGTATGGCGCGGGTAAATGCCAAGCTCGCCAGCTTCACCGGGCAGGGCCACGAAACGGGCCTCTCCCGAGAAGATGGACTCCTCGGCACTGACCACATCCACGAGGATGGTGCTCATGGGCGTTCCTTAGACTTTCTTGGCTTTTTCAAACGCTTCGTCGATGGTGCCGACCATGTAGAAGGCCTGCTCGGGCAGGTGGTCGCACTCTCCATTGACGATCATCTTGAAGCCACGGATGGTTTCGGCCAGCGGCACATACTTGCCTGGAGAACCGGTGAACACCTCGGCCACGTGGAAGGGCTGCGACAAGAAGCGCTGGATCTTGCGGGCACGGGCCACGGCCAGCTTGTCCTCGGGCGCCAATTCGTCCATACCCAGAATCGCAATGATGTCGCGCAATTCTTTGTAGCGCTGCAGCGTGCCCTGCACCGCACGGGCGGTGGTGTAGTGGTCTTCGCCCACCACATGCGGGTCGAGCTGACGGCTGGTTGAATCGAGCGGATCAACGGCCGGATAGATACCCAGCGCAGCGATATCACGCGAGAGCACCACCGTGGAATCAAGGTGGGCAAAGGTGGTGGCTGGCGAGGGATCGGTCAAATCGTCGGCGGGCACGTAAACCGCCTGGATGGACGTGATGGAGCCCACCTTGGTTGAGGTGATGCGCTCTTGCAGGCGTCCCATCTCTTCGGCCAGCGTGGGCTGGTAGCCCACCGCGGAGGGCATGCGACCGAGCAGCGCGGACACCTCGGTACCGGCTAGGGTGTAGCGATAGATGTTGTCAACGAAGAACAGCACGTCGCGGCCCTCGTCACGGAAGGATTCGGCAATGGTCAGGCCGGTCAGGGCCACGCGCAGACGGTTGCCCGGGGGCTCATTCATCTGGCCGTACACCATGGACACCTTCGATTCGGCCAGGTTGTCGAGCTTGACCACCCCGGAGTCGGCCATCTCGTGATAGAAGTCGTTGCCCTCGCGGGTACGCTCGCCCACGCCCGCGAATACGGACAGGCCCGAGTGGGCCTTGGCGATGTTGTTGATCAGTTCCATCATGTTGACGGTCTTGCCGACGCCGGCACCGCCGAACAGGCCCACTTTACCGCCCTTGGCGAAGGGGCAAACCAGATCGATCACCTTGATGCCGGTTTCCAGCAGTTCGGTCGAGGGCGAGAGCTCGTCGTAGGCAGGCGCCTTGCGGTGGATGGAAGACGTCTGGCTCTGGTCCACCGGACCGCGCTCATCAATCGGGGTACCGAGCACGTCCATGATGCGACCGAGCGTGGCCTTGCCGACCGGCACCGTAATGGGTGCATTGGTGTTGTAGACCACGTTGCCACGACGCAGGCCGTCAGAGGAACCCAGCGCAATGGTGCGAACCACACCGTCACCGAGCTGCTGCTGAACCTCGAGCGTCAGGGCAGAGCCCTCCATCTTGAGCGCGTCATAGACGCTGGGCATCTGATCGCGCGCGAACTCCACGTCCACCACAGCGCCGATGCACTGAACAATCTTGCCTTGAGCTTGAGCCATGATTGAATCCTTTTCCGTTTCTTTGATACTTGTTCGACGTCGGCCGGCTGGGCTCAGACGGCGGCCGCACCGGCCACGATCTCCGAAAGCTCTTTCGTGATCGCCGCCTGGCGCGTCTTGTTGTAGACCAGTTTGAGCTCCGAAATGACGTTACCGGCGTTGTCGGTGGCGGCCTTCATCGCCACCATGCGGGCCGACTGCTCGGAAGCCATGTTCTCCGCCACCGCTTGATAGACCAGCGCCTCGACATAGCGCACCAGCAAATCGTCAATGACCGACTGCGCATCGGGTTCGTAGATGTAATCCCAGCCCTGATGGCCTTTATCGGCCTCCAGCTTAGACAGGGGCAAGAGCTGCTCGATCACCGGCTCCTGTCGCATGGTGTTGATGAACTTGGTGTAGCACAGGTACACAGCCTTGAGCTGACCCTGGGCATACGCATCGAGCAGCACCTTGACCGGGCCGATGAGCTTGTCCAGATGGGGCCTGTCACCGAGCTGGGTGGCCTGCGAGACGACCGAAGCACCGATGCGGTTGAGAAAGCCCAAGCCCTTGGTACCGATGGCCACTGCCTGCACCGACTGGCCCGCCGCCTGCACCTCGCGCAGCTTGGCCGTGACGGCGCGCAGCACGTTGGTGTTGAGGCCGCCACACAAGCCCTTGTCGGTACTCACGACGATAAAGCCGGTGGTCTTGGCCTCGCTGACCTGCATGAAGGGGTGGGTGTACTCGGGATTGGCCTGGCTGAGATTGGCCGCAATATTGCGGACCTTATCGCTGTAAGGGCGAGCGGCGCGCATCCGGTCTTGCGCCTTGCGCATCTTGGAGGCGGCCACCATCTCCATGGCCTTGGTGATCTTCTTGGTGTTCTCCACCGATTTGATCTTGCCGCGGATTTCCTTGCCTGCTGCCATATGAGTTCCTAAGAGGTTCCTGAGCGTGAAGTCTTCAGGCGAAGGACTTCTTGAACTCGGTAATGGCGGCGGTCAATTCGGCCTCGGCATCCTTGTCCATGGCCTTGTTCGACTCGAGCTTGGACATCAGGGCTGCATGCTTGTCTTTGAGGAGGCTGTGTAGACCCGATTCAAAGGCCAGCACCTTCTTGACATCA
>JBILUT010000301.1:0-3050 GCA_044370875.1 Polaromonas sp.
GGAAATTGACGCCGGCTGCGCGCACGCGGATCACCACCTCACCGGGGCCGGGCTGGGGATCGGGCACATCCTGCACTTGCAGGGTCTCAGGGGGACCGTAAGCTCGGCAGATCAAGGCTTTCATAGAGGTGCTCTCTCTGGGTGGTTCACGCCCGGCCAGGGGGCTGCGCTTTAAAGTACTGTCGCACCACCGACTCGGCCACACAAGCCGGTCGCTCCTGACCCTCGATGTCCAGGATGACATTGAAGGTCATCTGCAAGCCGCCAGGAATTTCTTCAAGTTGCGCTAGCACAAATCGCCCGCGCACCTGACTGCCTGCAATCACCGGATGGGTAAAGCGCACCCGGTTCAGACCGTAATTGATCCCCATCTCGCAGAAGGGCAGGCTCATGTATCGCTCATAGAACTGTCCCAGCAAAGAAAGCGTCAGAAAGCCGTGCGCGATGGTGGTGCCGTAGGGCGAATCAGCGCGGGCCCGCGCCACATCCACATGAATCCACTGGAAGTCACCAGTCGCCTCGGCAAAGAGATCGATATGGCGCTGGGTGATGGTCACCCAATCGGTGACAAGGGCCTCTTGGCCGATACGAGCGCGCAGCTCATCGATCGACCGCGCGAAGGGAGCAAGATGCGCTTCGGGGGCAGTGCTCATGCGGGCGTCTCCTTGGGGGCCGAACCGTTGACAAGGCCCTCACGCATATCGCGCTTGAGCAGCTTGCCATTGGCATTGCGCGGCAAAGCTTGCGAGAGTACCGAGTAGGACTCCGGTACTTTGTAGTCAGACAGGCGCGCAGCGCAATGGGCTTTCAGTTCGGCGGCCAGGGTTGGCCCGTGGGAGTGCCCGGGCCTGAGGCTGACAAAGGCATGCACCCTCTCGCCGAGCACGGGACAAGGCGTGGCCACCACCGCGCATTCTTGTACCGAGGCATGCTCATACAGCGCATTTTCAACTTCGATGGTGTAGATCTTGAATCCACCGCGGTTGATCATGTCCTTTTTGCGATCCATCACACGCACATAACCGTTTTCGTCGATGGTTCCCAGATCGCCAGAGTGCCAGTAACCGCCGGTGATCTGCTCTTGGGTGGCCTGCGGATTGTCCCAGTAGCCGCGTACGACCATCGGCCCCTTGATCCAGATTTCACCCAGGGTTCCCGGTGGCACTTCACAGCCTTGATCGTCCATCACCCGCAGGTCGACGCAATGCAGGGGCTGGCCGACGGTATCGTTGTGCAAGGGTGTCAAACCCGGCGGCATGAGGGTGGCCGGCGATGTGGTCTCGGTGGCGCCATAACAGTTCATCAAGACCAGTGTCGAGAGCCTGTCTGCCAATTCGGTGATAGTCGCTACCGGCATGGGAGCGCCACCATACGCACCAACGCGCCAGGACCGCAGGTCGTATCGCTCAAAGTCCGGATCCAGCAGGCACAGCTTGTACATAGCCGGCACCATCAGGCTGTGGGTGATCCGCTCAGCAGCGGCGATGCGCAGGAATTGAGCTGCCTTGAAGGCCGGCATGATGACCATCTTGCCAGCGCAGTACACAAAAGTGGTGGTCAACGCCACCAAGCCAGTGACATGACTCAGCGGCACGGCGGCAACGGTCGTATCGTCCGGGCCCAACTCCATGCCTAGCGCGAAATGCATGGATGAATGCACGATGCCCAAATGGGTGAGCATGGCTCCTTTGGGTCGGCCGGTGGTGCCAGAGGTGTACAAGATGGCCGCCGTGTCCTGCTCATGCACCTCGGCTGGAGGAGCCTCTTGAGCCAGCAAGTGATCGCCATAGGCGCTGCTACCACAGCTCAGGTCACCAGAGCCAATCTGCCAGCGGTGTTGCAAGGCCGGTAACTGGTTGGCTGGAGGCAGCAGGCGAGCCAATTCGGCCTCATAGACCAGAAGAACTGCCGCACAGTGCTGCAGCATGTAGGTCAGGCCCGGTGTCTGTTCGCGTGTACTCAGAGGCACCGTGATCGCACCCAAGCGGGCCGCGGCAAACAGCGCGACCACAAATTCAATGCGGTTGCCCAGCAGCAGGGCCACACGATCACCAGCTTTCACGCCAGCCGAGGCCATCCCCGCCGCCAAACGGCCCGAGGCCGACAGCAACTGACGATAGCTCAGCCGCTCCTGGCCGCAGACCAACGCGCAGCGATCGGGCTCTCTCGCCACCGCCAACTCCAACATCTGGTGCAGGCTGTGAGGTCGATCGCTGAAACAGGGCTCGGCCCGGCTGCCATAGAGCGACTCGATCCGCTTGGGTACGCTGATGCGGTGCCAGTGGCTCGATGGCGGTGTGACGTGCATAGCTGAATTTATGCCGGGTCTTGCGGCCTGAGCAGCATGATGTTCGCGCCCTGGGATTTGATGCGCAGGTCCAGCAACCACCAGATGGCCGCTTTCTGCCAATGCAAGCCCGGGTGCAGGGTGGCATACACACCACCTGGAAGCGCCTTTGGCAGCACAAACTTCAGAGCGAGTAGGCCGGGCACCTCGTATCGCAAAACCGGCCCGGGAACAGCCTGTTGCAGCAGGGGCGCCAGCCGTTCAGGCGTAAGGGCTTCATGTAACAACTGGTATGCAGCCTGATCGCGCGCCACCAAAGTCAGGTCCAGCATATCGCCCTTGTCACCAGCCCGGCCGGCGGCCATGTCACCGACCCTCATGACTGGCTCCAAACGATATGCGTGGGCACCCGGTCATGCGAGATAAAGCCGTCAAGCACTTCGATGCGGAGCCTTCTTTCACTACGTACGCTGCAGCCTCCGGCTGGTCCGGACAGCGTCATGGCATACACCTCATCTTCAATGAGCTGGGCCTCCTCAGGATCGTTGCAGCGGGCCGACACATGCACCCGGATCTCTGGTACCGGGCCACGCAATACCTGCGACAGCGGGCCCAGCACCGAGGCCGAACCCACCAGATCAACAACGATGTTCTCATCAGTCCAAGGCTGCAAACGCTGGCGCAGCGCCTGCGCCATCACCCCGGCGCGGTCTAAGGCTCCCGCTCCGGCCAGGGTGATCTCGCAATCCATGATGAAGCCCGG
>JBILUT010000302.1:0-3048 GCA_044370875.1 Polaromonas sp.
CTGCAATTGCTCAAAGACGTGGGCCTGGGCTACCTGACTTTGGGCCAGCCCTCGCCCACGCTCAGTGGCGGCGAGGCGCAGCGCATCAAGCTGGTGACGGAACTGAGCAAGGTGCGCGACGACATCACAAGGCGCGGCCAAAAATCTCCGCACACCCTCTACGTGCTGGACGAGCCCACCGTGGGCCTGCACATGGCCGATGTGGAGAAACTCATTCGGGTGCTGCACCGCCTGGTGGACGCCGGTCACAGTGTGGTCGTCATCGAACACGACCTGGACCTGATCGCCGAAGCCGACTGGGTGGTGGATCTGGGTCCGGGCGGGGGCGATGCAGGCGGGCGCATCGTCGCAGCCAGCCCACCCGATGAACTGGTGAGGCTCGAGACGGCGACAGGGGTGGCGCTTGCGCCGGTGTTGGCGCGGGGCTGAGGCCTGCCTTTTGGTCTTGATGACGGGAACACAGCGAGAAAATGGCAACAAATTTGATAACGCCCAGAAATCGCCGCATCCTGCAGGCCGTCCTCTATGAGGTGATTGCGATTGCCATCGTCGGCCCTGTGCTCAGCCTTGCGTTCACCAAGCCAGTTGCGTCGACCTTTGGGCTGGCGGTGGTCTTATCCGCTGTGGCCCTGACGTGGAGCTACATCTTCAACGGGCTGTTCGAACGATGGGAGTCTGGGCAGGCGGTGCGCGGCCGGTCGCTTGCCCGTCGGCTCGCGCATGGCGTGGGCTTTGAAGGTGGGCTCACTGTCCTCCTGATTCCGGTGATGTCGCTCTGGCTGGACATCTCGCCGCTAGAAGCCTTCCTGGCCAATCTGGGTCTGTTGGCCTTTTTCTTTGTTTACGCGATCGGATTCACTTGGGCGTTTGACCGGGTATTCGGCCTGCCGGCCTCAGCGCGCCCGTGAAGCGGTGGCGGCTCGAGAGGGCCTTGAGGTGATCAAGCCTTGTCACCTGCCACGCCAGCGTGCATCACCGGGCTGGTCAGGCCCTTGCTGTGCATGGGTGTGTCGTGCAGTTCAGCCAGCCAGGGCAGGGCCGAGGTGCCCCAGATCTGTACCCTCGGTTTGAGCTGCGCGCGCTCGTTCACGCAGCCCAGTCGCAGGTTTAGCACCTTGGGTGAATCGGGCTCGCCTGCATACAGTTGCGTGCCGCAGTTGGGGCAAAAGGTCTGGGCGCGGCGGTTGCCGCTTTCGGCCACCTTCACATAGGCTTTGGGCTGGCCCGTCAGCTTGATCTGATCAACAGGTACCGGCACCACCGCACGGAAGGGGCTGCCTGAGAACTGTTGGCAATCGCTGCAATGACAGGCCATCACCTTGGCGGGGTCGATCAGGGCCGTAAATGAGATGGCGCCGCAGTGGCATTGGCCGGTGATGTGCATGGTGGTGTCCTTGGGGAATGTTGTTCAGGCGGATATTCTGCCTGCGCCCGCCACCGCATACCACCGCCGCAGCCATAGGCGATGGCAGCGTTTCTATGGAGGCGGTCACAGCAGGTCCGTGGCCTGCTTCAGGCCACGGGTGGCGCGTGTCCACCACTGTGAGAAGCTGGTGCAGTGGCGCTCCACCGTAGGGAAAAGGGCGGGAGCGTCGTCCAGACGGGCCAAGGGCTCCAGCCAGCGGGAGATATGTGGGTCGGCCACGCTGCGCACGCGGGTGGCACCCGCCAAGGCGCTGGCCAGACCCGCTGCATCGGTGTACCAGCGCAGGGGCGCGATTTCGGTCATGGCGCGATTGACCCATTGCCAGCGCGCCTCAGGCCAGGGCCATAGAGCGTGGTGCTCTTTCAGATACACGCCAATCCGCACGGCATCGGTTGGCACGTCTTCCGGCGGCGCGCGCAGCGCCCAGGGGTGGACCAGCCAGACCTCGCGGCCTTGCAGGGCTTGTGAGGCTGCGGCATCGGGTGCGGCCATACCCAGCGCTGCCGGTGGCGCGCTGTGCAGCACAGGCTCGGCGGTGGGAGTGACATGTGCCGCGACCGCGTGCGTGGGCGCCTTGCGTGAACGGGCCATGCGGTCCAGTTCTTCATACGAGCAATCCACCACGCTGCCCGGGCTGTGCCACGATTGAGGCGCGTAGCGCGCCACGTTATCGGCATTAAAAAGATAGGGCTTGTGGCTGCCGGTGCCGGCCACCCACTGCCAGCTCAGGTGGTTACTGGCCAGGTCGCCGTCGAGCAGGTGTGCCACCAGCCAGTCCGCGCCAGCGCGCCAGTGAATATGCCGCACATGCACCACATAGCTGGCCAGCCACATGCGCGCGTGGTTGTGCAGCGTGCCGGTGGCGTACAGCGTGCGAACCGCTTGATCCACGACGGGCACACCGGTGCAGCCGCGGCGTATATCGTCGGGCAGCGCGGGGGCGTACGCATCGTCAGGCAAGGGGCCGGCGTGTATCGATTGCAAGATGCCGTCGCCTGCACGTGCCCAGGCGTGCCTGAAGAATTCGCGCCAGCCGAATTCAAAAACCAGCTTGTGCTCGACCGCCAGAGGCTCGCGGCGCAGCACATCGGCCAGCACCTCAGGCAGGGTCAGTAGACCGTGCGTGAGGTAGGGTGACAGGCCCGTAACGGCGCCTTCAATGTGGTTGCGCGTGCGGGCATAGGCAGCAGGCCGTACCCGCCCCACGCGCGCCAGAGCAGCGCTGCGCGTGGGTGACAGGTTGTCGGCTGTCAATCGAGCCGCGCGCCCGACTTGGTGACAGCATCGGCCCACTTGGGCATTTCGCTGGCCAGGAATTTCGAGAACTCCTCGCTGCCCAGAAAGGCCGGATCAGCGCCCTGGGTGATCATGCGGTTGCGAATCTCTGGCGTGGCAAGCACTTGCCGGAAGGCGTCACTGAGCTTGGCCGTGATGTCTTTGGGCAGATTGGCGGGCGCCAGAAATCCGTAGAAGCCGACCACCTCAAAGCCTTTGAGGCCACTTTCAATCACGGTGGGCGTGTCGGGCAGAGCGGGGTTGCGTTCGCGGCTGGTCACCGCCAGCGCCCTGACCTTGCCTTGCTTGTGATAGGCCGCTGCTTGCGGGATGGACTCGGCCATGAA
>JBILUT010000303.1:0-3046 GCA_044370875.1 Polaromonas sp.
CGAATACCCGGGCGCCTCACCGGAGATCATCGAAAGCGAAGTCACGCGCAAGATCGAGGAGGGGGTCAATTCGATCGCAGGCATCAACGCCCTCACCTCTCGCAGCTATGAGGGCGTGTCGGTGGTGGTGGTTGAGTTCCAACTTCATGTCGAGGGACGCAAGGCGGCCGAAGATGTGCGCGAAAAAGTCGCCGCCATCCGGCCTGCTTTACGCACCGAGGTCAAAGAACCCCGCGTCATGCGCTTCGACCCGGCCAGCAGGGCCATCTGGGCACTTTCCGTCATGCAGGCCCCGGATCTTGCTGGCCAAGGTGCGCCGAGCGCTTACGGCAATCCGGTGGCCTTGACCACCTGGGCCGACCAGGTGCTCAAAAAGCGGTTGGAGAATGTGCGTGGCGTCGGCTCGATCAATCTGGTCGGTGGCACGCGACGCGAAATCAACATCTACCTCAAGCCGCAGGCCATGGAGGCACTCGGTGTGTCGGTGGAACAGGTGACCAACGTGGTCCGCAGCGAGAACCAGGACCTGCCCCTGGGCGCGGTGCGATCGCTGACGCAGGAACGCACGGTCCGGATCGAGGCGCGGGTCGAGCGACCTGAGGACTTCGGCCGTTTGATCGTAGCCCGACGCGCGGGCGTGCCGATCACCTTGTCCCAGGTGGCCGACATTCAGGACGGCGCCCAGGAAACCGAGAGTCTGGCCCTGCGCAACGGACAGCGTACGTTGTTACTGTCCGTGCAAAAGGCCCAGGACGAGAACACCATCGACGTGATCGACGGACTCAATCGGGCCCTGCTGGACCTCGGGCCGCAGGTCCCGGCAGGAATCCGCCTGGAGCCGGTGATCGACACCTCGCGGCCGATTCGGGTGGCAGTCGACAACGTGCGCCGGACCCTGATTGAAGGTGCGGCCCTGACAGTGCTGATCGTCTTCCTGTTTCTCAATTCATGGCGATCGACTGTGATCACCGGGCTGACGCTGCCCATCTCCATCGTCGGCACTTTTCTGTTCATGTACGCCTTCGGCTTTACCATTAACATGGTCACGCTGATGGCATTGAGCCTGTGCGTGGGCCTGCTGATTGACGATGCCATCGTGGTCCGCGAAAACATCGTGCGACATGTGCAGATGGGCAAAAGCGCCTATCAGGCCTCACTGGAAGGCACCCAGGAAATCGGACTGGCGGTGCTGGCCACCACCTTTTCAATCGTCGCAGTGTTCCTGCCGATCGGCTTTATGGGCGGCATCATCGGCAAGTTTTTCCACGAGTTTGGCATCACCATCGTTGCTGCGGTGCTGATCTCGATGTTCGTCAGCTTTACCCTCGATCCGATGCTCTCATCGGTCTGGCATGACCCGTCGATTCACGCCCGTGGACAGGCACCGGGACGCTCGCTCTATGACCGCAGCCTCGGTCGTGTCACGGGCTGGTTCGACCGAGCCACCGAAGGCATGGCCGACAGCTATCAGGCCATTCTTCGCTGGTCGCTGGTGCATCGGCTCACCACACTGGGGCTGGCTCTGCTGATTTTCATCGGCAGCCTGTTCATGGTGCCGCTGTTGGGCACCGAATTCGTGCCCAAGGCCGATTTTTCAGAGACCACCGTCAACTTTCACACGCCAGTGGGTTCATCGCTGGAGGCCACCGAGGCCAAGGCCAGGCAGGTCGATGCCATCGTGCGAGAGTTTCCTGAAGTGCGCTACACCGTAACCACCATCAACAGCGGCAACGCACAGGGCAAGATGTACGCCAGCATGTATGTGCGTCTGGTCAACCGCGATCAGCGCACGCGAAATGCCGAAGACATGGCGGCCGTGCTGCGCAAACGGCTCAGCCAGGTTCCAGGCATCACAGTGACCCAGGCCGGACTGACCGAGGCGGTCGGTGGCAACAAGCAGATCGAGTTTTCGCTGCGGGGCCCCGATGTGCGAGAACTCGAGCGATTGGCCCAGCAGGTGCGCACCCAGATCCAGGGCATCGAAGGGCTGGTGGACCTCGATTCGAGTGCCAAGCCGAACAAACCGACCTTGAGCGTGACGGTGCAGCGCGAGGCAACGTCAGACCTGGGTCTGTCGGTGGGTCAGATTGCGGGGGCCCTGCGCCAGTTACTGGCTGGACAGACTGTGGGCACCTGGCGCGCCCCCGACGATCAAACCTATGACGTCAATGTGCGGCTGACTCCGCACGCCCGCGATGCCGTGGCCGACCTGGAGCGCCTGCCCCTGCTTAGCACCGGGGCAGGTGGTGAGGCGCGATTGATCCGACTCAATCAGGTGGCCGCGCTGGAAGCATCCACCGGCCCCAACCAGATCAACCGCCGCGACCTGGCCCGTGAGGTGGCCCTCAGCGGTAATGTGTATGGTCGGTCAGTGGGCGAGGTGTCGGCCGACATCTCGGCGGTGCTGGCGCGCACTGAATTCCCGCCCGGCTACAGCTATCGGTTTGGGGGCTCGACGAAAAACATGCAGGAATCCTTCGGCTACGCGCTGTCGTCGCTGATGCTTGCCGTTCTGTTTATTTACATGATTCTGGCCAGTCAGTTCAAGAGCTTCCTGCAGCCGCTGGCGCTAATGACCTCACTGCCACTCACCCTGATCGGGGTGGTGTTGGCGCTGATGATGTTCGGCTCGACCCTGTCCATGTTCTCCGTCATCGGCGTCGTGATGCTCATGGGCCTGGTCACCAAGAATGCGATTTTGCTGGTGGACTTTGCGATTCGGGCCCGCGCCGAGGGACACGACCGGGAGCAGGCGCTGCTGATGGCCGCCAGGGTGAGGTTGCGCCCCATCCTCATGACGACCCTGGCCATGATTTTCGGCATGGTGCCGCTCGCCTTTGCCATTTCCGAGGGGTCCGAGCAGCGCGCGCCGATGGGGCAGGCGGTGATCGGCGGGGTGATCACCTCCTCGCTGCTGACGCTGGTGGTGGTGCCGGTTGTCTATGGCTATCTGGACGATCTGGCCCAATGGCTGCGCCGCCGCATGGGGCTTGGCATAAGCCCCAGCGCGACCCAGGCAGGCCCGGATAGCGGCCGCTAGAATCAT